>CAYFKY010000036.1:0-6370 GCA_964343915.1 uncultured Polynucleobacter sp.
GGGCCAGATGTTGGCGGCTTTGATGAATGCCTCACAAGCAACATTTGCCTCGAAAGTTCAAGTGGCTGATGGTAAGGCGACGGTGACGCGTGAAGTGGATGGCGGTCTAGAAACGCTTACCCTTAATTTGCCAGCAGTGATTACCACTGACTTGCGTTTGAATGAGCCACGTTATGTGACTTTACCTAACATCATGAAGGCAAAAAAGAAGCCTTTAGATACTGTTAAGCCAGAGGATCTTGGTGTCGATGTAGCCCCTCGTCTAAAAACAATCAAAGTTGAAGAGCCGCCTAAGCGTAGTGCTGGTGTGATGGTTCCCGATGTAAAAACTTTGGTTGAAAAATTAAAAAATGAAGCGAAGGTGATCTAAATGACTTCTTTGGTAATTGCAGAACACGATAATCAATCCTTAAAAGCGGCAACACTCAATGCAGTAACTGCTGCACTTGCTTGTGGTGGTGATGTTCATTTATTGGTGGCTGGTCATCAGGCTGGTCCTGCTGTTGAAGCAGCCAAACAAGTGGCTGGTGTGGCAAAAGTCATTCATGTGGATGCGCCTCATTTGGAAAACCAGTTGGGTGAAAATTTGGCTGAGCAAGTATTGGCTTTGGCAGCTAATTACAGCCATATCTTGGCGCCTGCAACAGCTGTTGGTAAGAATACGTTGCCACGTGTTGCAGCCAAACTAGATGTTGCTCAGGTATCAGAAATTACAAAAGTTATCTCTGCAGACACATTTGAGCGTCCTATTTATGCGGGTAACGCCATTGCAACTGTTCAAGCAACGGATGCGACAAAAGTGATCACTGTTCGCACCACAGGATTTGATGCGGCGGCAGCGACTGGCGGTGCTGCATCAGTTGAAACAGCTGCGCCGACTTCTGATACGGGGAAGTCAGCATTTGCTGGCAGAGAAGTTAGCAAATCTGATCGCCCTGAATTGGCGACTGCTAAAGCGATTGTGTCTGGTGGTCGTGGCTTGGGCTCTTCTGAGCAATACCATGCCATCATTGAACCCTTGGCTGATAAATTGGGTGCAGCCTTGGGTGCATCTCGTGCAGCGGTTGATGCAGGTTATGTGCCTAATGATTATCAAGTTGGTCAGACGGGCAAGATTGTGGCACCACAGTTGTACGTTGCAGTTGGTATTTCTGGGGCGATTCAGCATTTGGCGGGCATGAAAGACTCCAAGGTGATTGTTGCAATCAATAAAGATCCAGAAGCACCAATTTTCAGTGTGGCTGATTATGGTTTGGTGGCAGATTTATTTACTGCTGTCCCAGAGTTGGTTGCAGAACTAGGTAAGTAATACATATAAGTTATTTCATTAAGTCTCATACATAACAATACCTCTACATTTAAATTATAGGAACGAGTCATGAGTTATTCCGCGCCATTAAAAGAAATGCTATTTGTGCTTCAAGATGTGGCGGGTGTTGATGAGGTAGCGAGCATTCCTGGTTTTGAAGATTATGGTTACGAGACAGCCGCTGCTGTTTTAGAAGAGTCAGCCAAGTTTTGTAATGAAGTGATTGCGCCACTGAACTGGGATGGTGATCAAAATCCAAGTAGCTTAAAGGATGGTGTGGTGACAACCACACCTGGTTTTAAAGACGCATTTAAGCAATTTGGTGAAGCAGGTTGGCAGGGTGTGATTCACCCAACCGAATTTGGTGGTCAAGGTTTTCCTAAGGTGATTGCTACAGCATGTTCAGAGATGCTGCATGCTGCCAATATGTCTTTTGCACTTTGTCCGATGCTAACCGACGGTGCTATTGAGGCGATGTTGACTGCTGCTAGTGATGAACTAAAGCAGTTGTATATACCTAAGATGGTGAGTGGTGAGTGGACTGGCACTATGAACCTCACCGAGCCTCAAGCGGGTTCTGATTTGGCTGCGGTGCGCACACGTGCAGAACCCCAAGGTGATGGCACATATAAAGTTTTTGGCACAAAAATATTTATCACTTACGGTGAGCACGACATGGCTGAGAACATCATTCATTTGGTGTTAGCGCGCTGCCCTGGGGCACCTGAAGGTGTTAAAGGGATTTCATTATTCGTGGTGCCCAAGTTCTTGGTGAACGCTGATGGTTCTCTAGGTGAGCGCAATGATGCGCACTGTGTATCGATTGAGCATAAGCTAGGTATTAAGGCTAGCCCAACTGCTGTTTTGCAGTTTGGTGACCATGGTGGTGCGATTGGTTATTTGGTTGGTGAAGAGAATCGTGGCCTAGAGTACATGTTCATCATGATGAACGCGGCACGTTTCGCTGTAGGTATGCAAGGTATTGCGATTGCTGATCGTGCATATCAAAAAGCTGTGCAGTACGCTAAAGATCGTACGCAATCAAAAGATTTGGCTGGTTCAGATGGACCTGTGGCGATTATTCATCACCCAGACGTGAAGCGCATGTTGATGACCATGCGCGCCTATACAGAAGGTGCTCGTGCAATGGCATATGTAGCTGCTGCTGCCAGTGATCAAGCGCATTTCAGTCCTGATGAAGCCACTCGTCAGAGCAATTTGGCCCTGTATGAGTACTTGGTGCCGATTGTTAAAGGTTTCTCAACAGAGATGTCTGTTGATGTGGCGAGCTTGGGTGTGCAAGTGCATGGTGGTATGGGTTTCATTGAAGAAACTGGTGCTGCGCAGTTCTATCGTGATGCTCGTATTTTGCCAATCTATGAAGGTACAACAGCTATTCAGGCGAATGACTTGATTGGCCGCAAAACTTATCGTGATGGCGGCAAGGTTGCTAAGCAAATCGCTCAATCAATTCAGGCTACTGAAGCAGAACTATCTAAGAGCCATACGCCAGCAGCT
This sequence comes from uncultured Polynucleobacter sp., assembly GCA_964343915.1. GTDB lineage: Bacteria > Pseudomonadota > Gammaproteobacteria > Burkholderiales > Burkholderiaceae > Polynucleobacter. The sequence continues at coordinate 2,828 of CAYFKY010000036.1, forward strand.
AAGGCGATGCTAAAACATCTTTCTGCTGCTCGAGTTTCATTTGAGTCTGTGGTTGATTATGTGGTTGCTAACTTTAAATCTGATACTAAAAACGTATTTGCTGGCAGTGTTGCTTATTTACGTTTAGCAGGTTTACTGGTGTCAGGTTGGCAAATGGCGCGAGCATTAATCGTGGCAGAACAAAAACTGGCAGATGACTCTGAATTCTTTTCTGCCAAAATCGCTACTGCACGTTTTTATGCGGAGTACTTGTTAAGTCAAGTACCAGGCGCCGCAGCCTCTGTATTAGAGGGTGGTGCAGCGGTTAACAGCCTTGGTGCTGACCAGTTTTAATCGAAAACTGATAGTAAAAAATTAGAGGTAAGTGATAAGGGAAGTAATAAGAGATAGTCCTCTGACTATCTCTTAGATTATTGAGAGATTTTTCTCGCCTCTTCAAACTGGCTTAAGAAGTGTTGTTCAAAAGCGACTGCTAAACCAGTCATCATGACTGCTGCGCCAATCATCAAAGACAAAATCACGCAAAGAATAACTAACCAGTTGGAGTCGCTGGTTTGGTTACTGTCTTGATTAAATTGAGCATCCCATTTTTCATCGGGGCGCAAACCAAACACAATCGTTGTTAACCAACTGGCTTCTAAACTAATAAATCCAGCAACTGCCAATGACCAGCCTAAGGCAGAGGACATGTCGCTTGCGCCTAATAATTTCCAGCCCAAGATGCCGGCAAACAGTGACACCAAATGAGCCCATGCCCAAATATTACTGAGACCTTTGAGATAAAAAACGTTAAGACCTGTACCTGGAGCAAATAATCCAAGTGCGCAAAAGAAGAGTTTGTTTTTATGCATGGGGCTATTGTATTGAGTTAATCAAGCGCAGACTCAGAGACTTTAATTTTTTAGAGCAAAGCTGAGAACCTCTCCATCGCGCGTCATGATCAACAGACGATCACCGTCTCTCACCATGGTTCTGTAATCTGCGAGATAACTTAAAAACTTGTACTCAAGCTCATCAATCTGTGACCCACAAGATTTTCGAGTACTCAGTACTTTCTCAATCAAAAAGCCCCAATCGCTACCGGCTACTTGTGCTGTGTAACGATTGCAACCGGCAAAGCCACTCACAGCCTTTCCATCAGGTGAAATAGCCAATGTGATCGCTTGGGCGTTTTCGCCATATGAAATGCTCCGTAGGCGGTTTTTTCCATCATTGGTGCTGGTGTAGTGCCACCTAATCAGTTGCCATTGGCTGCCTGCCATATCTCTGGTTGGTGGGGCAGTTACTGCATTGCAGGTGGGCATGACCTGAGCGCAGCCACTTAAAAATAAGCAAGCTAACCCTAAGAAGCCTAAAAATAGGGATGGGCGGGCAAAATTAGTCATGGTTACCTTTAATTTTTGGTCTTCTTATCAATTCTGCGATAGAATATGTGGTTTATTTCAGCATTGTAAGGAAATCACATGGTCGTCATTCGACTCGCACGCGGCGGTTCAAAAAATCGTCCATTCTTCAGCATCGTTGCTACAGACAAACGCAACCGTCGTGACTCGAACTTTATCGAGCGTATCGGTTATTACAATCCAAGCGCAGTAGAAACTGAACAAGGTTTCCGCATTGCTCAGGATCGTTTGACTTACTGGCAAGGCGTTGGTGCTCAATTGTCACCAACAGTTGCACGTTTGCTCAAAGGCGCTCCAAAGGCCTAAGTCTTGGACGATGATGCACAGGCATCATCAAAGTAGTAATCATTATCGAATCAATTTGCGGAGGCTCTGATGAGCAACACGATGAGCCCTCCGTCTGATTTGATCTTAGTCGGGCATATTCTCGACGCCCAGGGGATCAGAGGCTTGGTGAAAATCAAACCTTATTCAAAAGAACCTGAGGCACTATTTTCCGCACCGCTTGTATGGTTAGCTAAGCCACCAGCCTTGGCTGATAGCGCTCGTCCGTTGGCAATAAAAACTGCCAAGGAGCACAGCGGTCAAATTCTTTTAGGCTTGGATGGTGTGACTGATCGTGATCAAGCCTTACTTCTAAAGGGTTCTGCGGTCTATGTGAGTCGCGCAGACTTTCCAAAGCAAGACGAGAACAGTTTTTACTGGGTTGATTTGATTGGTCTTCCTGTAGTTAATGAGCAAGGGGAATCCTTGGGGCAGGTGGTCGATCTTATGGACAATGGCGCGCAATCTATTTTGTGCGTCCGCGCAGAGGGTCTGAAAGAGGATCGATTGATTCCTTTTATAGCATCTGTGGTTAAGTCAGTGAATCAAGATTCCAATGACCCAGAGCGCCAAATTGTGGTGGATTGGCAACTGGACTGGTAAGTCCACTATATGATTGAGTCATGCGTTTTGACGTTGTAACTATTTTTCCTGAAATGTTTTCTGCTTTGAGCTCCTGGGGAGTGACGGGGAGAGCTTTTGATCAAGGTTTGGTCAGTTTAAAAACATGGAACCCGCGTGATTACACAACGGATGCCAGAAGAACGGTCGATGATCGTGCTTATGGCGGTGGTCCAGGTATGGTGATGATGGCTAAACCGCTAGAAGATACCTTGGATGCAGTGGCTGCAGACCAAACTCAAGCGACTGGCAAAAAAGCCCCAGTAATTCTGTTATCGCCTCAAGGTGAGCGATTTAGTCAGAAAAAAGCTAAATATATCAGTGATTTAGGTGCGGCGACCCTATTATGCGGTCGTTACGAGGCGATTGATCAGCGTTTGGTCGAAAGACGGGTCGATGAAGAACTCAGTTTGGGAGATTTCGTCCTTTCTGGGGGTGAAATACCTGCCATGGCGGTCATGGATGCCGTGATTAGGCTCATTCCTGGGGCTTTGGGAGATGCTGAATCAGTGGCTCAGGATAGCTTTATGGACGGGCTTTTGGACTGTTATCACTACACCAGACCCGAAAATTATGAAAATTTATTGGTTCCGGACGTGCTTTTAGGCGGACATCACGCTAAAATAGCGGATTACCGTCGGAAACAATCTTTGGAGCTGACGTTAAAGCGGCGACCTGATTTAATTATTCAGGCACGCCAGCAAGGCTTGTTAAGTTCTGCTGATGAAGCTTTTTTAGCTAGTTTGCAAGACAAAACAGGGTTTTAAACCGCATCCTCTACCAAGTCCGCTATAGCGGAATACAACGTTGGTACGATGCTATAGGAGTTGTAATGAACATTATTGAATCAATTGAGCAAGAAGAGATTGCTCGTCTAACTGCCAACAAAACAGTTCCTGCTTTTGCACCTGGCGACACAGTAGTTGTTAACGTTAACGTGGTTGAAGGTAACCGTAAACGTGTACAGGCTTACGAAGGTGTTGTAATTGCTAAGCGTAACCGTGGCTTGAACTCAAGCTTTATCGTTCGTAAGATTTCATCTGGCGAAGGTATTGAGCGTACATTCCAAACATACTCACCATTGATCGCTAGCATTGAAGTGAAGCGTCGCGGTGATGTACGTCGTGCTAAGTTGTACTACTTGCGCGATCGTTCTGGTAAATCAGCACGTATTAAGGAAAAGCTACAAGCTCGT
>CAYFKY010000036.1:6470-7943 GCA_964343915.1 uncultured Polynucleobacter sp.
CCAACGCCAGCATCAGTACTTATTCCTGTGGTGACTTATCAGAATGAATTGAAAATACTGCTCACACAGCGAACCAGTCACTTATACGATCACCCTGGGCAAATTAGTTTCCCAGGCGGCAGGGCAGATCCTGATGACCAATCTCCAGAACATACAGCTTTGCGTGAGGCGCAAGAAGAAATTGGTTTGCCTGCTGAGCGCGTGGAAATTTTGGGGCGCCTACCTCATTACTTAACTATTACAGGTTATCAGGTCACGCCAGTGGTTGGTTTGGTGACCCCTGGTCATCAATATCAAGCTGATCCATTTGAGGTGGCTGAGATATTTGAAGTGCCCATGAGTTTTTTAATGAATCCCCATCATCACGAGCACCGAATGTGGCAAAGTCCAGAAGGTGCACGTCGTTTTTATGCCATGCCTTATGAAAATAAATTCATTTGGGGGGCAACAGCGGGTATGCTACGGAATCTTTATCATTTTTTAAGAGCATGACATTCTTTTCTATTCTATTTGCGCTCATTGCTGAGCAATATAAGCCGGTTGAAAAAGACCATTGGATTCGTCGCTTGTCAGCCGCATGGCTAGATTTTGTGGTGAAGAGTATTGATAGTGGTAGTGAGCGAAGCGGGCGCTTAGCTTGCGTAGCTGCATTTGTGCCGCCAGTTATTTTGGTCTTGGCTGTGCACATTATTTTGTTGGCCACTCAACCATTATTGGCATTTGTATGGAATGTATTTGTTGTTTATTTATTCTTAGGCTTTAGGCAATTTAGTCATCCATTCACAGCCATTCATGAAGCATTATTAGATCGAGATTTGGATGAGGCTAGACGCTTGTTAGCCGAGTGGCAGGGCGCAGGCATTAATACTGAGACCATGAGTGAGTCGGAAGTGATTCGCTTGGCTCTTGAGAGAGCAATCGTTGGTTCACATCGCCATGTGTTTGGAACTATTTTCTGGTTCATGGTGCCGATGGGGCCAGCTGGTGTGGTCTTATATCGTTTAGTAGATATGGCCGCACAACGTTGGCCATCGCATGCCAGTGCCTCATTGGGGCAAGCGGCAAGAGACTTTTTCCAATTAATTGATTGGGTTCCTGTGCGTTTGACTGCGATGGGTTTTGCGATTGTGGGTAATTTTGAAGATGCCATGTATGGCTGGCGTTATCACTTGCGCAAGTGGAGTAATGAGCTCGAAGCAGTTATCTTGGCAGCAGGTGCTGGTGCTTTAGGTGTTCGTTTGGGCGCGCCATTACCGGAACCTGATAGTGATGAAGCGTTAAGAATGGCTGAGGCTGGTGAGCCACCGATTCATGATTTGGGTCATGAAGCTTCGATCAGAAGTTTACGTTCTGCAGTGGGGTTAGTGTGGCGTGCCGTAATTTTATGGCTCACCCTCATTGCTCTTATGACTATTTCAGTCTGGATTGGATAGCATCCGCGTTATGTGATTCATGGCGCAGTTGGCGGAATAG
>CAYFKY010000037.1:0-2601 GCA_964343915.1 uncultured Polynucleobacter sp.
AACTATAAAAATATTGAGAGATAAGGAACTAAGAATGTCATCACCTAAACCAGTCCCAATGTTTAGTCCGGAACATTTCCCAATTTATATGGACTATTCAGCAACAACACCAGTTGACCCTAGAGTTGTTGATGTGATGATTCCATATTTACGTGAGCAGTTTGGTAATCCAGCTTCACGTAGTCATGCATATGGTTGGAGTGCTGAGGAGGCAGTTGAAAATGCTCGTGCTGAAGTGGCTAAGTTAGTTGGTGCCGATCCAAGAGAAATTGTTTGGACAAGTGGCGCAACAGAAAGTAATAACTTAGCCATTAAAGGCGCTGCGCATTTCTATAAAGAAAAAGGTAAGCACATCATTACCGTTAAAACCGAGCACAAAGCGGTTTTAGATACCTGTCGCGAGTTGGAACGCGAAGGCTATGAGGTGACTTATCTAGATGTATTACCGAATGGGTTGATTGATTTTGAAGCATTTAAATCAGCCGTACGTCCAGACACAATTGTCGTGTCTGTGATGTTTGTTAATAATGAAATTGGAGTAGTTCAAGACATTCCTCGCATTGGTGAATTCTGTCGTGAAAAGGGTATTGTGTTTCACGTAGATGCTGCTCAGGCAACGGGTAAAGTCGCTATCGATTTACAAACACTTAAAGTCGATTTGATGAGCTTCTCAGCTCACAAGACTTATGGCCCAAAAGGTGTGGGTGCATTATTTGTGCGTCGTAAGCCACGTATTCGTATTGAAGCTCAGATGCATGGTGGTGGTCATGAGCGCGGAATGCGTTCAGGAACTTTGGCGACTCATCAGATTGTTGGTATGGGCGAGTGTTTCCGTATTGCACGCGAAGAAATGGCCAGTGAGAACGAGCGTATTCGCATGTTGAGAGATCGTCTCTGGAATGGTCTAAATCAGATTGAGGAGGTTTATCTCAATGGCGACATGGATCACCGCATTCCTCACAATCTAAATATCAGCTTTAACTATGTTGAGGGTGAGTCGATGATCATGGCTTTGAAAGACATTGCCGTATCTTCAGGATCCGCTTGCACTTCAGCATCATTAGAGCCGTCTTACGTTTTAAGATCATTGGGACGTAACGATGAGTTGGCGCACAGCTCAATTCGCTTCACAATCGGCCGCTTTACTACTGTTGAAGATGTTGACTTCACGATTGATTTAGTGAAGGGCAAGATTGCCAAGTTGAGAGATTTGTCACCGCTTTGGGAAATGTACAAAGATGGCGTTGACTTAAATACGATCCAGTGGGCTGCTCACTAACAATATATTGAAAATATTCGGAGTTAAATATGGCATACAGCGAAAAAGTAATCGAGCACTATGAAAATCCACGTAATGTGGGTTCCTTTGAAAAGGGTGATGATCATGTTGGTACAGGCATGGTGGGTGCGCCTGCTTGTGGTGACGTGATGAAGTTGCAGATTCGTGTGAATGACCAAGGCATTATTGAAGATGCTAAGTTCAAGACATATGGCTGTGGTTCTGCGATTGCATCATCTTCATTGGTGACCGAGTGGGTAAAGGGTAAAACGCTTGATCAAGCTTTGGAAATTAAAAATTCGCAAATTGCCGAAGAATTGGCTTTGCCACCAGTGAAAATTCACTGCTCAATTTTGGCAGAAGATGCCATTAAAGCAGCTGTGGCTGATTACAAAGAAAAGCACTCAAAATAATCATGGCTATTACTCTGACTGAAAAAGCAGCCAAGCACATCACTCGCTATATTGAGCGACGCGGTAAGGGTATTGGTCTGCGCCTAGGTGTTCGAACCACGGGGTGCTCTGGGTTGGCTTACCAACTCGAGTATGTTGATGAGGTTTTACCTGAAGACACGATGTTTGAATCTTTGGGTGTTAAGGTATATGTAGACCCGAAAAGCCTCGCTTATCTGGATGGTACTGAGTTAGATTACGTGCGCGAGGGTTTGAATGAGGGATTTAAGTTTCAAAATCCTAATGTGAAAGATGAGTGTGGTTGTGGCGAATCTTTCAGGGTTTGATGATTACTTTGCCTTATTTAGAATAAAGCCACAATTCAAGATTGATAGGCAGGCTTTGGAGTCTGCCTATTTAACAGTACAGAAACAAGTTCACCCAGATTTACATGCCACTGGCAGTGATGCGGAAAAGAGAGTGTCCATGCAAATGGCTACTCTAGCTAACAGTGCATATAGAACTCTCATGAATCCAATTCAAAGAGGCCTATACCTATGTTCGAAGAATGGAGTGGATCCACAGCTTGAGACTAATACCGCTATGCCAGCATCTTTTTTGATGCAACAAATGGAGTGGCGTGAGACTCTAGATGATGTTCGCAATGATGTGGCTGGCTTAGAACAGTTATATGCAGAAGTTGAAAAAACTAGACAAGCTGTTTTAAAGGAAGTGGAGCAGGCAATTGATGGTGAACAGGATTTTGAATTGGCTGCTCAGAAACTGAGAGCTTTACTATTTATAGATAAATTTGGTGTTGAGCTTGAAGAAGCAATATCAGCATAACTATTAGTTAAAAACATTTATGGCTTTATTACAAATCGCTGAACCTGGTCAATCGCTTGCTCCACATCAACGTCGGATTGCTGT
>CAYFKY010000037.1:2701-6463 GCA_964343915.1 uncultured Polynucleobacter sp.
ACAGGTGGTGACTCTGCATTGGGTGGTGATGATTTTGACCACCGTTTGTATTGTTGGGTTCTAGAGCAAGCGAAGTTACAACTACTTTCAGATAAAGATACTCGCTTACTATTGAGCGCTTCAAAAGATGTCAAAGAGCAGTTGAGTAAAAATCCTTTGGCTCGTGTGCATGTCACATTAAGTGACGGAACAGTGGTTAATGTGGGCATTAGCCAAGCTCAGTTTTTTGAGTTGACACAACATTTGGTAAACAAGACTCTGATGGCTGCTAAGAAAGCTCTAAGAGATGCAGGTTTAAGCGTTGAGGATGTTAAGGGTGTGGTGATGGTTGGCGGTGCTACGCGCATGCCTCATGTTCAACGAGCTGTAGGTGAGTTATTTGGTCAAACTCCATTGACTAACTTAGATCCTGATCAGGTTGTTGCCATTGGCGCTGCTATGCAAGCTGATTTACTGGCAGGTAATCAACAAAAGGGTGAGGAGTGGCTGCTGCTAGATGTTATTCCGCTATCTTTAGGAGTTGAAACCATGGGTGGGTTAGTGGAAAAAATTATTCCGCGTAATACACCTATTCCGGTTGCTAGAGCACAAGATTTCACAACATTTAGAGACGGTCAAACAGCTTTGGCTGTCCATGTTTTGCAAGGTGAACGAGAAATTGTTGATCACTGTCGTTCATTAGCAAGGTTTGAGCTGCGAGGTATTCCTCCAATGGCTGCTGGTGCTGCTCGTATTCGAGTGACTTATCAAGTGGATGCTGATGGTCTTTTATCAGTAACCGCTAGGGAGCAGCAATCTGGTGTTGAGGCAAATATCAATGTCAAGCCATCTTACGGCTTATCTGATGGTGATATCACCTCTATGTTGCAAGATAGCTTTAGTCATGCTGCTGATGATGTGCAAGCAAGAGCCTTACGTGAGGAGTTGGTTGATGCCAAGCGTTTGGTGGAAGCGGTTGAGGCAGCTCTAGCAGAAGATAAGCATCTTCTGGATGAAGATGAGCTAGACGTTATTCATCGTAAATTGCTAGCGCTAAAAGATCTGATTGAAACTGCCAAAGATACACAGTTGCTAAGACGTTCGGTCGAGTCTCTATCTAAGGCAACGGATGATTTTGCAGCCCGTAGAATGAATGAGAGTATTAAAAAAGCACTTTCTGGTAAAAAAATAGAAGAAATTTAATAGGAAATAGAAAATGCCACAAATTGTTGTTCTTCCTCATGCGGAATATTGTCCAGATGGCGCAGTTATTGAAGCGCCTACAGGAACTAGCATTTGCGAGGCTCTTTTGGAGAACGATATTGAAATTGAACATGCCTGCGAAATGTCATGTGCGTGCACCACTTGCCATGTGATTGTGCGCGAGGGTGGCGATAGTTTGAATGAGTCTGATGAATTAGAAGATGACTTGCTAGATAGAGCTTGGGGCTTATGCCCTCAATCAAGACTATCTTGCCAAGCAATTGTTGCTCAAAAGGACTTGGTGATTGAAATACCTAAGTATTCAATCAATCACGCCAAAGAGAATCATTGATTTATTTGTTTCGACCAATCAAAAAGGGACCTAAAGGTCCCTTTTTTGTTCATACCAACTCAGTGTGTGGCATGAGTAAAACTTTAATTAAAGCCAATAGCATTAATTAATCTTCTTTTCTCATGTGAGGGAAAAGAATAACGTCTCTGATGTTTGGTGAATCTGTAATTAACATCATGAGGCGGTCAATACCGATACCGCAACCACCAGTTGGTGGCATACCATATTCAAGTGCACGAATAAAGTCAGCATCAAAGTACATGGCTTCTTCGTCACCGGCTTCTTTTTGCTCCACTTGTTTACGGAATCTTTCAGCCTGATCTTCAGCGTCATTTAATTCTGAGAATCCGTTAGCGATTTCACGACCTGTGATGAATAACTCAAAACGTTCTGTGATGCCAGGACGAGTGTCTGATTCTCTTGCGAGTGGACTGACTTCAATTGGGTAATCAATGATGTAGGTTGGTTCCCATAGATGTTCTTCAGCAGTTGCCTCGAATAATGCTAACTGAAGAGCGCCCAAGCCTGCATTTTTAAGTGTAGGACCATTAATATCTTCGCCAGCTTTTTTAAGTTCTGTGCGAATGAATTCTTTGTCTTCTAGTTGTGCAGCTGTGTATTCTTTCTTGGACAGCGGCGCATATTTAAGAATAGCTTCGGCAATAGTTAAGCGTTGGAATGGCTTAGATAGGTCAAGAGCTTTACCTTGATAGGTTAAAACTGCTGTGCCTTGTGCATCAATCGCTGCTGCACGAATTAACTCTTCAGTAAAAGTCATCAACCATTTGTAGTCTGTATAGGCCGCATAGAATTCCATCATGGTGAATTCTGGGTTGTGCCTTGGGCTCACGCCTTCATTACGGAAGTTTCTGTTGACCTCAAAAACACGTTCAAAACCACCTACAACTAAGCGCTTTAGGTATAGCTCTGGAGCAATACGCAAAAACATTTGCATGTCTAAGGCATTGTGGTGGGTGATGAATGGTTTGGCTGCTGCGCCACCAGGAATAGGGTGAAGCATTGGGGTTTCAACTTCCATAAAGCCTGCATCTTGCATGTGGTGACGAATTGATGCCATGGCTTTACTGCGTGCAATAAATGTTTGACGTGTTTCAGGAGAAACAATCAAATCAACATAACGTTGACGATACTTTAGTTCTTGGTCTGATAGACCGTGGAATTTGTCTGGCAGGGGACGTAAAGATTTTGATAGTAGGCGTAAATCTTTCACGAGGATAGATAGTTCACCTTTATTTGTTTTAAACACAACGCCTTCTGCGGCAATGAAGTCGCCCATGTCCCAGTGTTTAAAAGCATTATGTGACTCAGTGCCAGCATCGGCATCATTGATGTAAAACTGTATTTGACCAGTGCGGTCTTGAACCGTTGCGAAGCTCGCTTTGCCCATGACGCGCTTGAGCATCATGCGACCTGCTACTTTGACCGTGATGTTCTTTTCAGCCAAATGTTCTTTGCTTAATTCACCATAGTGGGCGTGTAAGTCGTTCGAATGATGAGTTGGCACAAAATCATTAGGAAAAGCCACGCCATTCTGACGTAGTTGAGCTAATTTTTCTCTGCGCTCAGCAATGATGTGATTTTCATCAACGATAGGACTTTGTTGTTCTTGGCTCATGATATTTCCGCTGGAAATGAATATTAGTAATAAGTTAAACGCCTTGTTTTAGGCTGGCTTCAATGAATGCATCTAGATCGCCATCTAATACTTTTTGAGTATTAGATATTTCGACGCTGGTGCGTAGGTCTTTGATGCGGCTTTGGTCAAGTACATAAGATCTAATTTGATGTCCCCAGCCCACATCACTCTTGGTAGCTTCTAGTTTGTCTTGCTCAGCTTGGCGTTTGCGAAGTTCATGTTCGTACAAGCGTGACTTCAACATTGACATTGCCTCAGCCCTGTTTTTGTGTTGGCTTCGGTCATTTTGACACTGAACAACAATGCCAGTAGGTATGTGGGTTAAACGAACAGCAGAGTCGGTTTTGTTAATGTGCTGACCACCTGCACCCGAGGCACGGTATGTATCTGTGCGAATATCAGCAGGATTGATATCAATCTCAATCGAGTCATCAACTTCTGGGTAGACAAACACGCTAGTAAATGAAGTGTGGCGACCATTGGCTGAATCAAATGGTGATTTACGTACTAAACGATGAACACCAGTTTCTGTTCTTAAATGACCATAGGCGTACTCGCCATCGACTTTGAT
>CAYFKY010000037.1:6563-7829 GCA_964343915.1 uncultured Polynucleobacter sp.
TCTGACTCAATAGAGCTGATGGTGTCAAAGTCACTTTCCTCTTTGGCCATCTCTAAGAGTTCTTGGCTAGCTGTGATGTTATCGGTTAGGAAGTTAATCGTTCCAACGACGCCATCTAGTAGTTTTTTTTCTTTTCCAAGTGCTTGCGCTTGCTTGGGATCATCCCAAATTTTGGGATCTTCTAGGGTTTGATTGACCTCGACTAAGCGTTCTGCCTTGTTATCGACGTCAAAGATACCTCCGAAGTTCAATCGTACGAGTACGGAGGTCTTCTAGGGTGTTGCTAATGAGATTTAGTTGTTCTGCTTCCATGGTGCGCGATTATAAAGGTTCATCGAGAGCCTCTATGTGTAATTGCGCTCTAGCAACCCCCTGATAATGGTCGGTAACTAGTCTGTAAGCCAGTCTGGCAGGGTTTGGCAGGGGTAGGTTTCTTGAAAACCAGATGCCATTGAGTGTCTTTGGGTGGCTTGAACCGTTAGATTTCAGAGCTTTAAGTTGTAGTTTTAGGTGTTTATCTTGGATGAGTGTTTGATTTAGAACTTCAAATTCACCAACAAATACCGGGGCAGGGAACCCTTGTCCCCAAACTTCTGCGGCTAATAATGATCCAAGTTCTGGTTCTATATAGTCTGGATCCAAGTCGCCATCATGAGCGAGTTGCCGCTGCAATGTTTCAGCAGTCATCAAATCCTGGGCAATTTCTTCAAAACATGATTTAAAAGTTTCAAAGGACTCTTGGTGAATCGTGAGGCCTGCAGCCATCGCGTGACCACCAAACTTTAGAATTAAGTCAGGATGTTTTTTAGAAACTAAATCTAGGGCATCCCTTAAGTGAAAGCCGGTGATTGATCGACCAGAACCTTTAAGAACAGGCTCACCACCTTCTTCACCTGGTGCAAAGATGAGAGTGGGGCGATGAAACTTTTCTTTAAGTCTTGATGCAACAATTCCTATGACGCCTTGGTGCCATGATTGATTAGTTAGGCATAGAGTTGCTTGTTCTCCCACTTCTATGTCTACCAGGCTCGCAAGAGCAGTTTCTTGCATACCTGCTTCGATGGTGCGACGTTCACGATTCATGCGATCTAACTCATGCGCCAAACGAAGAGCATCTTCCTGAGAGTCCGATAGTAAACACTGGATGCCCAGAGACATATCAGCTAGTCTGCCAGCTGCATTTAATCGAGGGCCTAGTGTGAAACCCAAATCAAAAGTGCTCGACCTAGACGGATCTTTTCCTGCAGCAATATATAAAGCTCTGAT
>CAYFKY010000038.1:0-7592 GCA_964343915.1 uncultured Polynucleobacter sp.
AAACCATTCCAGCAGAAGGTCGTCGCAAAGCTAAAACTGTTTTAAGACGCTATGCCCACTTAGGTACTGGTAACTATCACCCAAGAACTGCGCGCTTGTATAGCGACTTTGGCTTGATGACTGCCAATCAAGATATCTGCGAGGACATGCACCACGTCTTTATGCAATTAACAGGTACAGGCGGTCGCGTACCACTGAAACATTTATGGCAGTCGCCCTTCACGATGCATGAAGAACTGATTGCCCATATTCGTGCAGAAGCAAGGGCCGCGAAAGCTGGTAGAAAAGCTCGCATCATGGCAAAGATGAATGCCCTCTTGGAGCCCACCATCATTGCCGAACTCTACAAAGCATCTCAAGCTGGTGTAAAAATTGATTTAGTGATTCGCGGCGTATGTGCGTTACAACCAGGCGTACCTGGTCTATCTGAGAACATCAAAGTACGTTCGATCATTGGTAAGTTCCTAGAACATCATCGCATTTATTACTTCCATGCTGATGGTGCCGACACACTTTACCTATCATCCGCTGACTGGATGGATAGAAACTTATTTAGACGAGTTGAAGTCGCTTTCCCAGTACTAGACAAGAAACTAAAAGCACGCGTGATTAAGGAAGGTTTCCAAATACTTCTAAAAGACAATGCAACAGCGTGGATCATGAATGGTGCTGGCAAATATACTCAGACCAAAACAAGAACAGGCTCTACGCCATATATTGGCCAAAAAGAATTAGTCAATTTACTCTGTCATTAAGAGTGACTTAAGGGGCGATTCTCTGCTTAGGAAATACTAAGCAGAATCGACTACCAACACCCACAGTTGAGTCAATTTTTAGCTCGCCATGGTGGCGATTGATGACGTGTTTCACAATCGCCATACCCAAACCAGTACCACCGGTTTCTCTAGAACGACTGCGATCAACTCTGTAAAAACGCTCAGTCAACCTAGGAATATGTTCTGCAGCAATACCTGGTCCGGTATCTGATACGCACAACTCAATTTCTTCACCAGTCTGCGACCAAGTCACAGAAACCTTGCCACCCTCAGGCGTATAGCGCACCGCATTAGAAACCAAGTTGCCAAAAGCTGAGTACAGCTCCAAATCATCACCCAAAATGTTCTTGTTAGTTTGCTGGTCAAACGTGATTTGATGCTTACCCTGTGACAAACCTTCCGCATCTAATTTAAGACGCGCCAGCATATTAGGCATATTTACCACTTGTGAAATAGGTGGCTCTGGGTTGCCCTCCAGCTTTGCCAAGGTCAATAAGTCTTCCACCAAAGTTTTCATTCTGCCCGTCTGCACAGACATCATTTCTAAATAACGATCACGCTCTTCTTGATTTAAATCGAGCTCAGTCACCGTTTCCAAAAATCCCGCCAACACAGTTAATGGTGTTTTGAGTTCATGAGAAACGTTAGCCACAAAGTCTCTTCTCATGGCATCTGTTTTTTCAATTTGAGAGATGTCTTGAGATAAGACTAGTTTCTGCTTATCACCATAGGGGAAGATTTGAACTTCTAGTGAGAACTGCTCAAAATCACCCATACCAGTCAACTTAACTGGTTCACGATAGTTTTGTCGAATAATGTATTGCACAAAAGCTGGTTTTCTAAGAATGTGGGTGATGCGCTGCATGGCATCGCGTCTGGCATTTAAACCAAAGTGTTTTTCAGCAATGGCATTGCACCACTCAATTTGATCATCTTCATTGAGCATCACCACCCCGTTGGGTGACGCCTGAATCGCCTGAATGAAACGTTGATGTTGTTGCTCGACCTCTAATACTTGGTCACGCCAACCTTTCACTAATTTGTGTAGTCGGTAGTAAATCTCACCCCAAATGCCCATCGCCACAGGCACTTCGCCATAACTAGGCGAAAGGAGTAAGACCGTTAATTTAGAGGCATGCCAAAGCTGATGAATCAATAAAAGTGCCAAGAAAATTACTGCAGTCATCCAACCCACGATAGCTGAAAAAGCCTCACCCATCACCCAAGAAACAATGATGGCTATAAGAGTGATGGTAATTAATCTGGTACGCAAACTAAGCATAAGACGAATCTTACCAAGCCTGAGGAGGCTTGGCTTTAATCAACACAACAAATTAAATTAACTAACTGGATTTTTGGTCAAACGATAGCCGCTACCACGCACTGTTTCAATGTGGTTTTGGCAGTTCGTTGGCGCCAAAGAAGCTCTTAAACGCTTGATGTGGACGTCCACAGTGCGCTCTTCAACGAACACATGATCACCCCATACCTTGTCTAGTAGCTGACCTCTAGAATGCACGCGCTCAGGGTGGGTCATTAAGAAATGCAACAATCTAAACTCTGTAGGCCCTAAGTCGATAGTGACTTCACTGGCCCCATCAACAGCCGTTACTCGGTGAGCTACTGGGTCAATACGCAAATGACCAATTTGCACCACTTCATCAGCCAATTGAGGTGAGCGCCTTCTTAATACTGCCTTGATACGAGCCACCAACTCTTTAGGTGAAAATGGCTTAGTCACATAGTCATCAGCACCCGCCTCAAGACCTGCAATCTTATCCATCTCTTCACTGCGAGCAGTCAACAAAATGATAGGAATATCTTTTGTTCTTTCATTGGCACGCAACTCTTTTGCGAATTGAACTCCTGATTTACCAGGTAGCATCCAATCTAAAACCACTAGATCAGGCAGGACTTCTTTCATGAGCTGTGAAGCCTGCTCAGTCTGAAAAGCTCTCACCGGCAAAAAGCCGGCATGAGATAAGTTAACAGCAATCAATTCTGAAATTGATGGCTCATCCTCAACGATCAAGATACTACTTGCCATAGATTAGCTATTCGCCTCTTGTGTGAGTTGCTCGTGAGGCAAATGTCTCACGTCTGTACCCTTAACGATATAAATAACAAATTCAGCGATGTTCTTGGCATGATCACCAATACGCTCAACTGCCTTAGCAATCGATAACATATCTAAACCAACTGAGATTGTTCTTGGGTCTTCAGCCATGTAGCTTGTTAATTTACGCACAAACGCTCTGAACTCTTCGTCAATTTGCTTATCTTCATTCACGACTTCAGCAGCCACTTTAGTATCAAGGCGCGCAAAGCAGTCCAAACTGCGGCGCAACAATGAAATAGCCATTTGGCCAGACAATCTGATCTCAGCAGTATTGATGCTATGAGAGGCGCTGTCTTCCAAAATATGCTTAGTTCTTCTTGCGATGCGATCAGCTTCATCACCAGCACGCTCTAAGTTTGTAATGGCTTTTGAAACAGCCATCACCAAGCGCAAGTCTCTAGCCGTTGGTTGGCGACGTGCGATCAATTCTGTACAAGCAGAATCAATTGTGATTTCAAAATCATTCACTTCACGTTCGCGATCCATCACCTGATCAGCTAACTCAGCATCTAATTGAGCAAAGGCACGCATTGCCATAGAAACTTGCGACTCAACCAAGCCACCCATTTCTAATAATTTGCCACACACTGAATTAAGATCAGCATCAAATTGTGAGGATAAGTGTTTATCTGGCATATCTATCTCCTAATTCTTTTTTTACTTAACCAAAACGGCCAGTAATGTAGTCTTCTGTCTCTTTACGTTTTGGCTTAATAAACAATTCGTCTGTTTTACCAAATTCAACCATTTCACCTAGGTACATATAGGCTGTGAAATCAGATACACGCGCAGCCTGTTGCATGTTGTGGGTCACGATTGCAATCGTATAGTCTTTTTTAAGTTCGTGGACTAATTCCTCTACTTTTGCTGTGGATATTGGATCCAACGCTGATGTTGGCTCATCCAACAACAAAATCGATGGCTTAACCGCCACACCACGCGCGATACACAAACGCTGCTGCTGACCGCCTGATAATGACAAACCGCTTTGATTGAGTTTATCTTTAACCTCGCCCCACAAGGCAGCTTTAGTTAAAGACCACTCTACGCGCTCATCCATTTCAGCTCGCGATAGTGATTCATATAACTTCACACCAAATGCAATGTTGTCATAAATAGACATTGGGAATGGTGTTGGTTTTTGGAAAATCATGCCCACTCTTGAACGCAATAGGTTCAAGTCTTGCTTGGGATCCAAAATGTTTTGGCCGTAAAAGTTAATTTCACCCTCCGCGCGCTGACCAGGATAGAGGTCATACATGCGGTTCAACGTTCTTAACAATGTTGATTTGCCACAACCAGATGGGCCAATAAAAGCAGTGACGTGCTTTTCAGCAATATCAAGATTGATATTTTTCAAACCCTGAAATGAACCATAGTAGAAATTAAGATTTTTAATTTCTAGGGCATTCTTCAGAGCTGCCGGTTGGTTTGTATTCATATCACTCATCATATTTCCTTGAATTGTTTCGGTATCAAATTTATTTCTCATTTTTTGATTAACTTTGAACTTTTTTCCTAAAAACTACTCGAGTCAAAACGTTCAGACCGAGAACTACAAAAGTAATTAACAACGCTGCACCCCATGCCAAATCAACCCAATTGTCATAAGGGCTCATTGCAAACTGGAAAATCACCACCGGCAAGTTAGCCATTGGTGCATTCATGTTGGTGGAGAAGAACTGGTTATTGAGTGCTGTAAACAGCAAAGGTGCTGTCTCACCGCTCACACGTGCAAGAGATAACAAAATACCGGTGATCACACCACTTTGCGCCGCTTTCAATGTCACTGAAAACGCCACTTTCCATTTTGGCGCGCCCAATGCATAAGCTGCTTCGCGCAAGCTACCAGGCACTAATTGCAACATGTTCTCAGTAGTTCTCACCACCACTGGAATCGCGATTAAAGCCAATGCAATCGTGCCTGCCCAACCAGAGAAATGTCTTACTTGAGCCACCAATACAGCGTACACAAATAAACCAATCACAATCGATGGCGCAGACAACATGATGTCATTCACAAAACGGGTGATTGATGCAATTTTGCTCTTGGCGCCGTACTCAGATAAATAGATACCAGCCATCACACCAATAGGCGTACTAATCAGAGTACAGGTGGTCACAATCAATAAACTACCAACAATGGCATTGGCCAATCCACCACCGTCAGAACCAGGTGCTGGAGTACTTTGCGTGAACATATTCCAGTCAATCGCTGAAAATCCCTTGATGAACAACACACTTAGGATCCACAACAAGAAGATCATGCCCAACACCATGGCGCCCATGGAAAGACTCAAACCAATCCAATTGCTGCGCTTACGCTTGCTATATATCGCTTGATTAAAGTTTGAAGTATTCATTATGTTTTCTTACCTTGTCCTGCTTCCATGCGAGCCAACATAATCTTCGCTAAGGCCAAAACAATGAATGTGATTACAAACAATGCAAGACCCAAAGCAAATAGCGATGAGTAATGTAGGCCAGGTTCCGCTTCACCAAACTCATTGGCCAAAGTTGAGGCAATCGAGTTACCTGGTGAGAATAAAGAAGCGCTTAATTTATGAGCGTTACCAATCACGAACGTCACGGCCATCGTCTCACCCAAAGCACGACCAAGGCCCAACATGATGCCGCCAATCACACCTGTCTTGGTGTATGGCAAAACAATTTTGTTCACCACTTCCCACGTTGTGCAACCAATGCCGTAGGCAGATTCTTTTAATACAGGCGGCACCACCTCAAAAACGTCACGCATCACAGATGCGATAAACGGCAAAATCATCATAGCCAGAATCAAACCGGCACACAAAATACCAATGCCGTTAAAAGCACCAGAAAACAAGTAACCAAGTACTGGTATTTGCCCAAAGGTGGCAGCCAAAGCAGGCTGTATGTACTGTGCAAACAATGGTGCAAAAATAAATAAACCGAACATACCGTAGATGATCGATGGCACTGCAGCCAATAATTCAACTGCTGTTCCCAAAGGACGTCTTAACTGTGCAGGGCATGTTTCTGTTAGAAATACTGCCACGCCAAAACTCAAAGGTACTGCAATGATGAGCGCAATAAATGCGGTGACTACTGTGCCAAAAACAGCAATCAAACCACCAAACTGACCATTAATAATGTCCCACTCAATCGTGAAGAAAAAACCTAAACCAAACTCACGCAGTGCAGGCCATGCATTAATGACCAAAGAAATAATGATGCCAATCAGTGCCACAAGCACTGACAGGGCAAAAAATAATGTTGACTGATGAAAAATAAAATCCTGAAGTCTTTGTACTTTCAGAATCTTTTCCGCTTGCGGTGTCAACATGTCAGAAGACTGACTGGTATTCATATTTATCCTAACGTTTGGACCAAAACCCGCACATGCGGGCTTCGGTCTTACTAATTAATTTTCTTAAATCTATAACTGCAATTACTTCGTACTGATCTTTGTCCAAACATTCTTACGAATGAATTCTGTTGTTGCGTCAGGCATTGGAACGTAATCTAGATCCGCAGCCATCTTCTTACCTTCTTTGAAGGCAAAATCAAAGAACTTGATCACTTCAGCTGAGTTAGCTTTGTTCTCAGGTTGCTTGTACATCAAGATGAATGATGCGCCAGTGATTGGCCATGACTTAGCGCCAGGAGCGTTCGTGATGAATGTGCCCATGCCTGGAACTTTTGACCAGTCTGTACCTGCTGCAGCAGCTGCAAATGTTTCATCATCAGGAGCCACAAATTGACCAGCTTGGTTTTTAATTTCCAAGAATGTCATGTTGTTTTTCTTCGTGTATGCATACTCAACATAACCGATCGAGTTTTTAACGCGGTTAACGTTAGCAGCAACACCTTCGTTACCTTTACCACCGATGGATGAAGCAGCTGGCCACTTAACCGCAGCACCTGAACCAACAGTCTCTTTCCACTTTGGATTTACTTTTGCCAAGTAGTCAGTGAAGATCGCTGTTGTACCAGAACCGTCAGCACGGTGAACTACTGTGATGCTTTCGTTAGGTAACTTAACACCTGGGTTCAAAGCAGCAATTTGCTTATCGCTCCAGTTAACGATGTAGCCCATGAAAATCTGTGCCAATACATCACCAGTCACTTTTAATTGACCTGGCTTCAAACCATCGATATTCACCACTGGCACTACACCACCAATAATCGCTGGGAACTGAACTAAGCCGTCTTTTTCTAGATCTTCAAACTTAACTGGAGCATCAGATGCGCCAAAGTCCACAGTCTTAGCTTTGATTTGCTTGATACCGCCAGATGAACCGATTGATTGATAGTTCAAACCTGTTTTTGTTTTAGCTTTATAGGCTTCTGCCCATTTAGCATAAATTGGGTATGGGAAAGTAGCGCCAGCACCTGTGATATCAGCTGCAATGGCTGTAGTAACTGTTGAAAGTGCCATCGCACCTGCAACCAATGATCTTGTAAATAACGCTTTCATATATCTTCCTCTTTCTATGACGCACATCGCGACATAAGGGAAGATACCTAGCAATTATGAAAGTTTTGTGACATTCATAATTCGGCTTGAAAAATTTATTACCTATAAAAAATAGTCAATAAAATCAATTACTTGAATTTTTAATGGCGGTACTTCAGTTGCCTAAAAGTAGGCGAATACCCAGCGAAAACCATCTATTTTGAGTGTTATATGACGATTTTGTACCAGTGGTCAGGTC
>CAYFKY010000039.1:0-7570 GCA_964343915.1 uncultured Polynucleobacter sp.
TGCCATTAACAACCTTTTTGATTTCATCTGCAATGGTAACCATGGCTTCGATGAAGCGATCTAACTCATATTTAGATTCACTTTCTGTTGGCTCAATCATTAGAGTGCCCGGTACAGGGAAGCTCATTGTGGGAGCATGAAAGCCAAAATCCATTAATCGTTTAGCCACATCTTCGTTGCTAATGCCCGACTCTTTTTGCTGTGGACGAAGATCAAGAATACATTCATGAGCAACTAGACCATCATTACCTTTGTACAAAACTGGGAAATAAGTTTCTAGTTTCTTAGCAACATAGTTGGCTGAAAGAATGGCGGTTTCTGTTGCCTTGGCAAGACCAGCTGAACCCATCATGGCAACGTACATCCATGAAATTGGCAAAATAGAGGCTGAGCCAAAAGGCGATGCACTAATACGCATCCAATCTAAATCATTCCACTTAGAAGCTGTGCCCGCTGTAAATGAGCAAGGCAAAAATTTGGCTAAGTGAGAACGAACTGCTACTGGACCAACACCAGGCCCGCCGCCGCCGTGGGGAATACAAAATGTTTTATGTAAATTTAGATGACTAACATCTCCGCCAAAATGGCCAGGTGCAGCTGTGCCTACCAAGGCATTCATGTTCGCACCATCAATATAAACTTGACCGCCATGATGATGAATGATGTCGCATAACTCTTGAACACCTTCTTCAAATACACCATGTGTACTTGGGTAGGTAATCATGATGGCTGCTAAGTTATTAGAATGCTGTTCCGCTTTAGCTTTTAGGTCTACTAAGTCAACGTTACCATTGGCATCACAGTTAACAACCACAACTTGCATGCCTGCCATTTGTGCAGATGCTGGATTTGTTCCGTGCGCAGATGATGGAATTAGGCAAATATTTCTGTGACCTTCGCCGCGAGACTCGTGGTACGCGTGAATTACTAATAGGCCTGCATACTCACCCTGTGATCCTGCGTTTGGTTGTAAAGAAACTGCATCGTAACCAGTGGCAGCACACATCATGCGTTCCGTATCTTCAATGAGTTTTGCGTAACCGGTCCATTGAGATTCTGGTGCTAGTGGGTGTATTTGAGAAAAGCTAGGCCATGTCACCGGCATCATTTCACTCGTAGCATTTAACTTCATGGTGCAAGATCCCAGCGGAATCATTGTTCTATCTAATGCCAAATCTTTATCTGCCAAGCTACGCAGGTAACGAAGCATTTCGTGCTCTGAGTGATAACGATTAAAAGTTGGGTGAGTTAAATATTCACTGGTTCTAATTAATGAATTTGGAACTGCATTGGTAATAGTTGCATCAATAGCATCAATGTCTAATGTGCCCTCGCCACCAAAAATATTCCACAACAAATTAAGTTCATTGCGACCCGTAGTTTCATCAACAGAAATACCAACATGTTGATCATCGACAAATCTTAAATTGCACTCTAGAGCTTGGGCTGCACGATGAATTTTTGCGGCATCATTGGTTTTAACGGTGAGCGTATCAAACCAGTGTTGATTAATAACTTCAAAGCCAAGCTTTTTAAGGGCTAAAGCAATAATGCTTGTTTGACGATGAACTTTTAGCGCAATCTTTTTTAAACCACTAGGGCCGTGATACACGGCATACATGCTTGCCATCACTGCTAGCAATACTTGAGCCGTACAAATATTTGAAGTGGCTTTTTCGCGACGGATGTGTTGCTCTCTGGTTTGAAGAGCTAAACGATATGCTGGCTGACCTTGTGCATCAACAGTTACACCTACTAAACGACCGGGCATGCTTCTTTTGAGCGCATCTTTTGTTGCTAAATATCCAGCAGATGGGCCACCAAAACCCAGTGGTACGCCAAAGCGCTGTGCACTACCAATCGCAACGTCTGCGCCCCATTCACCTGGTGGAGTTAAAAGTGTGAGCGCTAGTAAATCAGCTGCTGCAATTAATAAACCACCCTTTGTGTGAATGGCTTCAGCAATGGCCGAATATTTTTCTTTATCTTCAATAGAGCCATTCACGCCTGGGTACTGAAGTAAGACCGCGAAAGCATCTGCCGTTAAGGCATCATTGAGGTTGCCAACTTGAATATTGATATTCAATGGCTTTGCACGTGTTTTGATGACCGCGAGTGTTTGCGGAAGCACGTCATTAGCCACAAAGAAAGTTGTTGATTTTGATTTGCAGGTTCTGAGTGCCAGTGTCATTGCTTCAGCAGCGGCTGTACCTTCATCTAGCATGGAGGCATTCGCAATATCCATACCTGTTAAATCAATCAACATTTGCTGAAAGTTAACAATTGCCTCTAAACGCCCTTGAGAAATTTCAGGTTGATATGGTGTGTAGGCGGTATACCAAGCGGGGTTTTCAAGGATATTTCTTTGAATCACGCCTGGAGTAATGTTGTTGTAATAACCTTGACCAATAAAAGATTTAAATACTTTATTTTGATTGGCAATACTTGCCAATAACTCTAGGGCTTCAGTTTCACTTTTGGCGTCAGAATAGGCGCCAAGTGGTAGCTTATCTTTGCTTCTAATTTTGTTAGGAATAACAGAGTTAATCAAATCTTCACGTTGATTAAAGCCTAAAAATTTCAGCATAGATGCTTCATCACTGGATGATGGGCCGATGTGGCGCCCTAAGAAAGCATCGTGGTTCTCTAAAGTGGTCAAGGAACTTTTCATTATTTACGCACCAATATTTTTGCCATAAGCTTCTGCAGTTAGCAAAGCATCAACTTTGCTGATGTCGGCAGGTTTGATTTTGAATAACCAAGCATCGTATGCATCAGAGTTAACTGCTTCAGGAGTTGCAGTAGCAGCTTCATTAGTTGCAATAACTTCGCCTGCAACAGGTGCATAAATATCACTGGCTGCTTTTACAGATTCAACAACAGCGCAAGCATCGCCAGCATTAAAGGTTTTGCCAACTTCTGGCAGCTCCAAGAAAACAATGTCGCCCAACGCTTCTTGAGCATGATCTGTGATGCCGACCGTGATGGTGCCATCGGCTTCTTTACGAACCCATTCATGTGATTCTGTGTAATGTAGGTTTTGAGGGATATTCATAGGTTTCTCCAAAAATTAAACCAAGGCTTTGCCATGGCGTACGAAAGGGGCTTTTACAACAATAGCGTTTAGTTCTTTGTCTCGTATGACCACTTGGACAACATCGCCAACTTCGCTATTAATTGGTAACTTTGCTAAAGCAATAGATTTCTGTAGGGACGGGCTAAATGTGCCGCTGGTGATTTCACCCTGCCCTCTGGCTGATTTAACAATTTGATGGGCGCGCAGCACACCTTTATCTTGCAGAATTAATCCCATAAACACAAATTGTTGTGGTGTTTTCTCAAGGGCTGCTCTGCCAATGAAATCTCTTTCTGTTGATCTATCAATTGTCCAAGATAGGCCGACATCCAATGGGCTAGTTTGATCATTCATATCTTGACCATATAAATTCATTCCAGCCTCTAACCTTAATGTATCTCTGGCTCCTAAGCCAGCAGGTTGGGCGCCAACATTAACTAGCAAATCCCATGCTCTAGCTGTATTTTCAAGAGGGATTAATAATTCTGCGCCGTCTTCGCCTGTGTAACCCGTTCTAGCAATCATTATTTCGCCTAGTGAAGTTTGCACGCAGGCAGCATGAAAAACTTTTAACTCGTTAGCGGCGTTGGCTAGTTCAGGAATAGCTTGTTTAATTAAAGACAATGCATTCGGCCCTTGCACGGCAATCATGCCTTGAGCATTTTGACTATTCTTTAAATCAGCTCTGCGAGGAATCAATGTGATGTCATTAAAGGCGCCCGCTTGTTTGGTTAACCACTCAAGATCTGTATGAGCGGTAGCTGCGTTAATCACCAGTCTGTAATTTGGGTCTAAGCGATAGACAATCAGGTCATCAATAACACCAGCATGTTCATTTAAAAGGCAGCCATATAAGGCTTGGCCATTATTTTTTAGTTTGTTGACATTGTTGGCGACAACTTTTTCTAGAAAAGCTTTGGCATCTTTACCAATGACGTCTACCGCAGCCATATGTGACACATCAAAAATGCCACAATTTGTTCGCGTTGCAAGATGCTCTTCAATCTGAGATCCGTAGTTGACTGGCATTTCCCAGCCACCAAAGTCAACAAGCTTGGCACCCGCTTTTTTGTGGGTTTCAAAAAGAATTGTGCGTTTTAGATTTGTAGGGACAGCCGACATCCAAACTCCTTAAAGGAATTGATGCCCCCCTGTCCTGTTACCTGAGAGATTGAGGTACACAAACCTTTTATGTACCTTTAGCCCCTTCGGTGGGCAATTAAATGCCGCTCTCCAGAGTGTAAATATCGACGGTCCATTTGCCTGAGCGTTCATGGGCATTGCGCCTTCGGCGTTGGGTAAACCAAACTCTCCCATCGATGCAACATTGTACCTAAGGTCTGGCTATACGCCAAAAATCCTTATTGCACAATTTTGGTGCAAAAAGTACCAAATTGATGAACTTGAGCAATTCATAATCCATACGTTTGTTAAAGCCTTACATGGAGAAGCTTTATGGAAAATTTTAAAACTGGTGTAGACGCCCTTTTTATTATGACTGGCGCCATTATGGTGCTTGCTATGCACGCTGGGTTTGCATTTTTAGAACTTGGAACAGTTCGTAAAAAAAACCAAGTCAATGCTTTGGTAAAAATTTTGATCGATTTTGCTGTTTCGACGATTGCATACTTTTTTATTGGCTACAGCATTGCCTATGGCGTTAATTTCTTTGCAAGTGCAGAGGTCTTGGCGCAGAAAAATGGTTTTGAACTAGTTAAATTTTTCTTTTTATTAACTTTTGCTGCAGCAATACCCGCCATCATTTCAGGCGGTATAGCTGAACGTGCAAAATTTAATCCTCAATTGATTGCCACATTTATTTTGGTAGGTTTTGTATACCCAATCTTTGAGGGCATGGTTTGGAATCAACAATTTGGTTACCAAGCTTGGATCAAGGCATTAACAGGTGAAGAGTTCCATGATTTTGCTGGCTCTGTTGTGGTTCATGCGGTGGGCGGTTGGATTGCTTTGCCAGCAGTTATTTTGTTGGGCGCACGCCATGGGCGCTACACAAAAGACGGTCGAATTTCAGCGCATCCACCGTCAAATATTCCATTTTTAGCTCTTGGTGCTTGGGTGTTGGCAGTAGGTTGGTTTGGTTTTAACGTGATGAGCGCACAAACGGTTGATAAGCTTAGTGGCTTGGTCGCCATGAACTCATTGATGGCGATGGTTGGCGGAACCTTGGTGGCGTGGTTATTGGGTAAAAATGACCCTGGATTTAGCTATAACGGACCTTTGGCAGGCTTGGTCGCAGTTTGTGCTGGCTCAGATTTGATGCATCCTATGGGCGCATTGATTGTTGGCGGTGCAGCAGGTGGCTTGTTTGTTGTGATGTTTACTCTAGTACAAAACCGCTGGAAGATTGATGACGTGTTGGGAGTTTGGCCTTTGCATGGTTTATGCGGTGCTTTAGGCGGTATCGCTGCAGGGATATTTGGACAAAAAGAATTAGGTGGCTTGGGCGGAGTTAGTTTTTCAGCACAATTGATTGGAACTTTGACTGGGATAGCCTTTGCAGCATTAGCAGGCTTAGTTGTTTATGGCGTACTTAAGACTGTTTTAGGTTTGCGCTTGAGCCAGGAAGAAGAGTTCGATGGTGCCGATCTAGCAATTCATAAAATTACAGCTACACCTGATCGCGAATCTAACTGGTAATTTTTTAATTTATTTGGATAATCGGGGCTATGACTTTAAAAGTACTCATAGTTCCGGTGACACCCTTTGAGCAAAACTGCTCAATCTTGATTTGCGAAGAAACCAATCGTGCTGGGATTGTTGATCCTGGTGGCGACATCCCTAAAATATTGGACGCATTAAACAAGTCAGGTGCGACCCCAGAAAAAATCTTATTAACGCATGGTCATATTGATCACTGTGCCGGCGCAGTTGCTTTAGCTAAAGAATTAAATATTGATATTGAGGGGCCTCACAAAGACGAGGCATTTTGGTTAGATCAATTACCGCTTCAAAGTCAGCGCTTTGGATTTCCTAAGGCTGAAGCTTTTACGCCAAATAAATGGTTAGATGACGAGGATGTAGTGACTGTGGGCAATGTTTCGTTAACAGTTAAACACTGTCCTGGCCATACGCCTGGGCATGTGGTTTTTTATAGCCCAAGCGATCATTTGGCCATAGTTGGAGATGTTTTATTTGCGGGTTCTATTGGGCGCACAGATTTTCCACGTGGAAACCATGCAGATTTAGTGGGCGCAATTAGAACGAAATTATTCCCGTTGGGGGATGACATAGCCTTTGTCCCTGGACACGGGCCAATGTCTACATTTGGTGATGAAAGAAAGAACAACCCCTATGTTGGGGACGGCGCGTATTAAGCTTTTGCGGAGCCAGTACGGTGTGTTCTGTTGTACAAGCAGCTAGCGCAAATCCAGCGTTGCTTACGATTGCTCGTAGGTATCCAAGTGCCACCTTCAAGGGGTTTTTCTCTGCTGCAAGAAGAGCAAAATTTCATGACTCTTGTATTGCTTTCCAAGGTGGTTGGTGGCGTTGACATATGAACTTCTCTTTTAGTATTAGCCGTCTATTTTAACGGCTTTTTAAAAAACGCCCTTTCGGGCGTCTTTTTGTCTCTATTTAGCTTAAAACTACTTTTATCGAATCTGCTGTTTTATTGCCTTCAAAATCAAGCCAGCACTTGTTTTCTGTATCGTAAAGCTTACAAAGTTTAGCTGTTTCAAAGTACCAAGCCCAAGAGAACTTTTGCACAATAATCCTGCCCGGCAACATGGTTTCTAGTTTTGCCTGTGCCTGTTTTAATTGGTAAAGCGGCACACTCATATCAACGTGGTGCGCAGTATGCTCCATGATGTGGTGCATCCATGCGCCCCATTTGAATGGGAAAACCAAGTGAACTGTTGTTGATACGAATGGTTGAGCTCGTAACCACTCAGATTTATCTGAGTACCAAGAAACGCTAGGATGAGTGTGGTGTACATACACAACAAAACCAATCATGGCATTCCAGAAAATGAAAGGAATAACAAATCCCATCACGATAGTTAGCAAAACAGATTGGTCAGTAACTAGCGCTGCATAAATTAAGGCTGCATTCCAGATAACTGCAAATACTGATACTAGGACGTTATCCCACAAGAATGCTGGGCGAGATGCAGGCATGTTTTTCTTGTTTGGGAAAAACATTTTTTTCCACCAAATTTCTAGGAAGTAATACAAAGCTGGACCCCAACCGCTTCTGTAATGACGCTCAAGAGCCTTTTGTCCATCGGTTAGGCTGTTGTACTCCTCAAGTGACAGCGGAGCCCATACAAAGTCGAATCCTTTTAAATTTGTTTGGCCATGGTGAACCACGTTATGACCAACTTCCCATAAGCTATATGGTGTGAGGGATGGTAAAAATGCTAGGCGACCCAATAATTTGTTTAGGCCTCTATGAGGCGTAAAGCTTTGGTGGCACGCATCATGGCCAAGAATGAAGATGCGGCCAATCATGAATCCTGAGAATAGTGCTAAGAA
>CAYFKY010000040.1:0-7458 GCA_964343915.1 uncultured Polynucleobacter sp.
TTAACAGTTTTTAGTGTGTCTATGTACAACATTTTTGCCTCCTTTTTAGATATGTTTATAGTTTTTATAAGTATATAAGGTGGCAATGAGCCGCTTAGCAAAGACCCCATAAGGAAACAAACTATTTGCGCAGGCTATCTAAGATTTTTTGTAGGCGCTTAGATGACATAGGTGTTGGCGTTTTTAACTCTTGGGCATACAGTGCCACTCTCAACTCTTCGAGTTGCCAACGGAAATCATTCAACCTAGGATCAATGGCCCCACCATAAGACTTTTGCGCCTGCGTCATTTTGATCCACGGATTAGCCAACGATTGCCACTCTTGCTGACATTGCGCATCTCGACTTGGATTGGCTCTTAATTTATCAATACGCATGATCGCTGCTTTGATGTATCTGGGTAAATGAACCAGATACTCATAGGGTGTATCCGCTACAAATTTTTGATGTATGAGCTGCTGCATTTGAGCACTCACATCTGCATGCGCAGAACCTGACAAAGCTTTGAGTTGAGCCATGCGTTTTTGTAGGTCGGCATAGGCTTGCAAACTGGCTAACGCGTGACGAGCAACTTCTTGCGCGATTAAAGCCAACTTGGGCTTACCTTGATTGAACCTCTCTTTAAAGGCATCAGCATTGGTTGGTAACGGCTCCATCAAGCAAGAACGCTCAATCGCCAAATCAATCACTTGAGTCATTAAGTCATCGGCATTACCAATACTCATGAACAAGAGGCCCAAGTCTCTAGCGCCTGGCAACTGCTTATGCAAGGCCTTGATGGTTTCTCGCATCGGTAATGCAAATAATCTCTTTAAACCTAATCGATGCGCATTTCTGGCTAGCTCAGGATCATCAAATACTTCTATGTCGCAATGCGTCTGTTTATCCACAAGCGCTGGATAACCGTACAAAGTTTGTTTGCCACGCTTGATCTCCAACATTTCTGGCAATTCGCCAAAAGACCAATCTTTGATATTGTCTGTTTGTGCGACCGCAGATTGATGAGCAACTGATGCCTTATCTTGCTTCTGATTGGGTGACGTGATTTGTGTCACAGCAGTTGCAGCAACTTCCTGAAACACCTCTCTAGCAGCTTGGGCGTGCTCGGCACGTAACTTACCAAGATTGCGTTCTAGATCGATTTGGCGCCCATACTCATCAACCAAACGGAAGTTCATAAAACAATGTAGTGGTAGATTCTCAGGACGAAAATCAGCGCGCTGGACCTGAACTTGAGTTTGCGCACGAATATCTGCAATCAAAGCATCTAAATAATCCCCTTCGCCAAAAGTATTATTTTCCGAGGCTCTTTCAACAAACTTTTTTGCGTAATCAGGCAACGGCACACAGTAACGCCTTAACTTCTGCGGCAAGGACTTGAGATACAACTGTGTTTTCTCAAGGGCTAATCCTGGCACCAGCCATTCACAGCGCCTTTGATCAACTTGATTGAGTAGCGCCAAAGGCACAACCATGGTCACACCATCTTTAGGGCTGCCCGGCTCAAAGTGGTAAGTTAACTGAAGTTCGGTGCCAGCCATTTTGATCGTCTTTGGATAACGATCCAATGTGATACCTGCTGCCTCATGTCTCATGAGATCAGCTTTATCTAATTTGAGAGATGCAATATTTTTAGCATCTTCTTTTAGCCAAGTCTCAAGGCTAGGTCTACTAAAAACAAGCTCTGGTAAGTGCTGTTCGTAAAAAGCAAACAAGAGTTCATCATCCACCAACACGTCTTGACGTCGTGAGCGATGTTCTAAAGCTTCAATTTGCTTGATTAAATTTAAGTTATGCCAAAAGAAGCTATACAAAGGTCCGTTTTGCTTTTGCGCTTGCGCAGCTTCTGTTTGACCAAATAACTCTGCCTCAACCAATGCTCTTTGGATAAAAATGCGTCTAGCTTCCTCAGCATCTTTGGGAGCAAACCTGATTTTCCTACCGTGATAAATGGGTAGGCCATACAGCGTGCCACGCTCATGAGCCATCACCTCACCTTGCCTAGCATCCCAAAATGGATCACTCCAAGATCTGACAATGCGATGACTAGCCACCTTCTCCACCCATGTGGGTTCAATTTTGGCAATTGTTCTGGCAAATAAACGGCTCGTCTCTACCAACTCGGATGCCAAAATCCAAGCACCCGCCTTTTTACCAATGGTGGACCCTGGCCAAATGTTTAACTTGATGCCTCTGGCACCTTCATAAATACCAGGACCATGTTTGTCGTCTTCTGATTTTTTGGCGATATTGCCCAACAAACCTGTCAATAAAGATAAGTGCACCTGCTCAAAAGTTGCTGGCGTTGCATTCTCTTTCCAACCCTGCTCGGTAAGCAATCGATGTAATTGACCATGCACATCACGCCACTCGCGCATACGCCTTGGAGAAATAAAGTGTGTTTTGCACAAATTCTCTAATTGACGATTACTCTGTTTGTGAACCAGGGCATTCTGATACCAATCCCACAACTTCACAAATGACAAAAATTCGGATCTTTCGTCAGCAAATAACTTATGTGCATTGTCAGCAGCTTGGGCATATTCCATGGGTCGATCACGAGGATCTTGCGTGGCCATTGCTGTGGCAATAATTAATACTTCTCTTAGAGCTTGTTGTTCTCTGGCCGCCAACAACATACGACCCACTCGAGGATCCAGTGGTAGTGCGGCCAATTGTTTACCAATTGGAGTCAAGGCACCTTGGCGTGGACCATCGGATTCCATCGCACCTAATTCTTCCAAGAGTTGAACGCCATCACTGATAGCTCTACCCATCGGAGGCTCTATAAACGGAAACTCTTGAATGCGTGGCAGCTTCAAAGCCCGCATGCGCAAAATGACGGCAGCAAGCGAACTTCTTAATATCTCAGGGTCGGTGAATTTTGGTCTGGCGTTGTAATCTGCCTCATCATATAAACGAATGCAGATACCATCAGAAACACGACCGCAACGACCAGCTCTTTGATTGGCTGCCGCTTGAGAAATAGGCTCCACTTGCAACTGCTCAACCTTATTGCGATACGAGTAACGCTTAACCCTAGCCAAACCCACGTCAATCACAAATCTGATACCAGGCACTGTTAATGAGGTTTCTGCCACATTGGTTGCCAAAACAATTCTTCTGCCACCACCAGACTGAAACACTCTTTCTTGCTCACTCACCGACTGTCTGGCGAACAGACTCAGCACTTCAGGATGAAAACGTTGATTAAGTACGTGGTCCTTGCGAATTGCCTCGGCACAATCTCGGATCTCTCGCTCGCCTGGCAGGAATACCAAAATATCCCCAGCAGCCTGAGCGCCGTCACGCCATAACTGCCCCACTGCCTCCACCACTGCATCAGGGATATCTTTCGGCTCTTTTTGGCCTGGCTCTAGGAGTGGTTGATATCTCACCTCAACTGGATATAGTCGACCACTGACCTCAATCACTGGCGCTGGACGATCTTTGGAGCCAAAGTGCTCTGCAAACCGATTGGCGTCAATCGTGGCTGATGTGACAATGACTTTGAGATCAGGACGCTTAGGTAACAACTGCCTTAGATAACCCAACAAGAAATCAATGTTCAAACTACGCTCATGCGCCTCATCGATGATGATGGTGTCATAAGCATTCAGCAATGGATCTCGCTGGGTCTCAGCCAACAAAATACCATCGGTCATGAGCTTCACAGAGGCTGTTGAGCTGGTTTTATCCGAAAAGCGTACCTGATACCCCACATCCTCACCAATCGGGCTACCGAGCTCTTGGGCAATTCTTTTGGCAGTTGATGTGGCAGCAATCCGCCTTGGTTGGGTATGCCCTATTAATTTTCCGGTGCCATTGGCTCTGCCTCGTCCCATGGCTAGGCAGATTTTAGGTAACTGTGTGGTCTTGCCAGAACCAGTTTCTCCGCACACAATAATGACCTGGTTCTGCTCCAAAGCTTGGGTGATTTTCTCCCTCTGCCCGGAGACAGGTAAGCTCTCTGGAAACTGAATTTTCAAAAGTTTGGTCATTTTTTCTGGTTGCACCCTATAATTTTCCACTATGCCTACAAATCAAGCCCAAAATAATTTTCCCTTCGTTGCTTGGCTGCGCGATGTAGCCCCCTACATCCATAGTTTTCGAGGCAAAACCTTCGTTATCGGGTTTGCTGGTGAATTGGTGCAAAAAGGCGGCTTAGAGGCTCTCATCCAAGACGTGGCGATGTTACATGCCATGGGCATGAGAATTGTTTTGGTTCATGGTTCACGTCCTCAGGTACAAGAACAACTCGATTTAAGAAAAGTAACCAGTCGCTACGGCACTGGCGCCATGAGTGGTTATCGAATCACGGATCCAGCTGCTTTGGAGTGCGCTAAAGAAGCGTCTGGCGAATTACGCCTTGATATTGAAGCAGCGTTCAGTCAAGGCTTGCCTAATACCCCGATGGCTGGCTCACGTATTTCTGTTATCTCTGGCAACTTTATTACTGCTAGACCAGTGGGCATTGTGGATGGAGTCGACTTCATGCACACAGGCCTAGTGCGCAAAGTGGATTCTGAATCGATTGCACACTCTCTTGCGAACAACAAGATTGTGTTGATGTCGCCTTTGGGTTTCTCACCAACGGGGCAAGCATTCAATATCGCCTACGAAGACGTGGCTACTGCCACAGCGATGGCGGTCAAAGCAGATAAGTTGATTTTCTTAACGGAGTACAACGGCATCACTGATACCGATGGAGAACTCATCAAAGAGTTTTCATTACGCCAACTAGAGGATCACATCAGCGGCTTAACCTTGGCTGATGCCGATCTCAAAGTACTATTACAAAATGCTATTCGCGCCATCAAGTCTGGTGTGAGTCGTGTTCATTTATTACCTCATGATCGTGATGGCGCTCTACTAGAAGAGTTATTCACGCATGACGGTATCAGCACCATGATTGCAGCTTCTGACATTGAACATTTGCGTGAAGCCAACTTGGATGATGTGGGTGGCATCTTGCAACTCATCGAACCTTTGGAAGATGAAGGTATCTTGGTTGCTAGAGGTCGTGATGTGATTGAACGTGACATCACCCACTTCTCTGTGATTGAACATGACCGCGTGCTATTCGGCTGCGCAGCATTATTCCCATACTCCAATGGTTTGGGTGAACTCTCTTGCCTAGCGGTTGATCCAGAAGCTCAAGAATCCGGTGATGGCGAAAGATTACTCAAGCGCATTGAAGCCAGAGCAAAGGCACAGGGCCTCAAGAAAATATTTGTACTAACCACGAGAACTGAGCATTGGTTCTTAAAGCGTGGCTTTGTGCGCGCTAGCGTTGATGACTTACCAGCAGAGCGTAAAGAACTCTACAACTGGGAACGTAAATCAATGGTTCTCATTAAAAATATTTAACTACTAACGACTGCTAATTAAGAGGTTAATAATGGCACGCATGATTCATTGCATCAAATTAAATAAAGAAGCTGAAGGCTTGGATTTCGCACCACTACCAGGTGAATTAGGTAAAAAAATCTGGCAAGAAGTATCCAAAGAAGCTTGGGCTGGCTGGATCAAACAACAAACCATGCTAATTAACGAAAATCGCCTAAACATGGCTGATACACGTGCACGTCAATATCTTCTTAAGCAAGTAGAGAAATATTTCTATGGTGAAGGTGCTGACTCAGCACAAGGATACGTGCCAGAGAATAAGTGAGATTAGTTTTTGATCTAATCTGATCTGACCTGATCTTAAAAAAGGACGCCTAGGCGTCCTTTTTTGTTATGGCTGGAGGTATTGATTCATCAATAGGTTTGACGACGCACACCACTTGCCTCACCAATGAGTAGTACGTTGGCTTTTCTTCTGGCAAATAAACCATTACAAACCACTCCTGGGATTTGATTGATCTCAGACTCTAGTTTGACTGGATCAGTGATCTTCAAACCCGCCACATCCAATATCCAAGCTTGATTGTCTGTCACAAACACCTGATCAGTGCCTTTAGCCTTTCTAAGGGTCACTGTGCCACCTAACTTTTCCAACTCTCGAGTAACTTGGGCTTGCGCCATTGGAATTACTTCCACAGGTAATGGGAATTGCCCCATCACATCCACTTGCTTACTACCGTCACAAATACACACAAATGTTTGGGCTAGATGAGCCACAATTTTTTCACGCGTTAAAGCGCCGCCACCACCTTTGAGCATGTGACCTTGGGGATCAATCTCATCGGCCCCATCCACATACATCGGCAAACTTTCAACAGAATTGCTATCTAAAACATTAAAACCATGTTTTTTTAGACGATCCGTGCTCGCTTGAGAGCTTGATACCACCCCAGCAAAATGAGATTTGTGTGGCGCTATGGCATCAATGAATAAATTAGCTGTTGAACCTGTACCAACGCCCAAGATGCCCCCAGGAGCCATGTGCTTTAACACTTCATCTTTGGCTGCCTCAGCAACCATGGCTTTTAATTGATCTTGGGTATACATATTTGGTCTTTCTAGCGGTTTAATTACAAACTTTTCTCATTATTCAGTAAAAAATGTCTGCTACATTCTTTTTATTCACAGAAGCATTCTAAAATAGTCCGATGAGCTCATTACTAGAACAATTAAAACAGTACACCACTGTGGTTGCCGACACAGGTGATTTTGAACGCATGCAGGCATTTTTGCCTCAGGATGCCACCACGAATCCTTCCCTGATCTTGAAGGCTGCACAGTTACCCAGTTATCAAAGTTTGATTACTGAAGTGAAGGCCAAGAACTCTGGCAAAAAAGTTGACCAAGTGATCGATGCCTTATTGGTGGCGTTTGGTATTGAGATACTGAAAATTGTTCCAGGTCGAGTTTCTACCGAGGTAGATGCCCGTCTTTCTTTTGATGCCGATGCAACTGTTCATAAAGCCCGCGAAATTATTGCCGCCTATGAAGCTGCAGGCATTCCTAAACAGCGCGTCTTAATTAAGATTGCCAGCACTTGGGAAGGCATACAAGCTGCCAAGGTCCTCCAAGCTGAAGGTATTGCTTGCAACATGACCTTGTTGTTCAGCCTAGTTCAAGCAGTTGCTTGTGCTAATGCAAAAGCCCAATTGATTTCTCCATTTGTAGGTCGCATCACCGACTGGCATAAGAAAGCTTTGGGTACGCAATGGCAGGACGATGTCCATGGCGGCGCAAATGACCCTGGCGTTGTTTCAGTCAAGAATATCTATAACTACTACAAGAACTTTGGCATTAAGACCGAAGTGATGGGTGCTAGTTTTAGAAATATTGGGCAAATCACTAACTTAGCTGGGTGTGATTTATTAACGATTAGTCCAGAGTTATTGGCTGAATTACAAGGTAGCGAATCAAACTTGAACCCTGCATTAAGCCCTGAAAAAGCAAAAGCTAGTGGCGCAACAGAAATTGCTGCCGATGAAAAGTCATTCCGCTATCAATTAAATCAAGATGCCATGGCAACAGAAAAGCTCTCAGAAGGTATTCGTCT
>CAYFKY010000041.1:0-7452 GCA_964343915.1 uncultured Polynucleobacter sp.
GCATGCTTGGTGAAGCCCCTGGTAATTTTGACTGGGCGAAGGTTTTCGGGGGCTCGGTTACTAGGGCGTTTGGATATTGTCATGATAGGACTTTACAATGTAAGAATGATAGAAAGTATGACCGGTTTTGGTAGTGCCTCCAGACAATTAGATCTGGGTGGCGGAGTCTATGCAACTGTAGCGGTTGAATGCCGTTCAGTAAATAGTCGTTTCCTAGATTTGAACATACGTTCGCCTGAAGAGTGTCGTTCTGCTGAAATGTCCCTGCGTGAATTAGTGACTAAGCAGCTAGGCCGAGGCAAGGTGGAGTTTCGAATCAATGTGCACCGTGAAGTGCAAACCACCCCTCAAGCCAGTGATTTACTGAATCAAGATAGCTTAAAAAGTCTTAAAGCTCTTGAATTGGCAGTTTTAAAAGAAATGCCTAATGCTGGAAATATGCGCATGGGTGAGATCTTGCGTTGGCCTGGCGTTATTAACGAAAAAAATGTTGATGACGAGTTGTGGCGTAAGTTGACTCTGGATGCCGCTACTGAAGCTGTCACAGCTTTAAAGGAAAGCCGTCAGGGTGAAGGGCGAGCTTTGTTGAAGATCCTAATGGAGCGCGTGGTTGGCATTAGAGCAATTGTCGATCAGTTAGAGCCATTAATCCCGCAAATCATCGCGGCACACCAAGCAAAACTCACTGAGCGCTTGACTGAGATTTTGACTGGGGTGGATGCCCAAGGTCAGGCAACAACTAAAACCGATATTTCTGACAGAATCAAACAAGAAGTTGTTTTATACGGTGTGCGGATTGATGTGGCTGAGGAACTCTCTCGCTTAAAGACCCATTTGGACGCTGTTGAGTCTGCTTTAAATAAGGGTGGCCCTGTTGGTAAGCGCTTGGATTTCTTAATGCAAGAATTAAATCGTGAAGCGAATACCTTGGGTTCTAAATCTGTTTCTCAAGAAAGCAGCAATGCATCAATTGAAATTAAATTATTGATTGAGCAGATGCGAGAACAAGTTCAGAATCTCGAATAGATTTCAATATAAGCAGTTTAGGTAGTTGAGGAGAGTAGTTCATGGCATATACCGGAAGCATGTTGATGGTGGTGGCACCTTCAGGGGCAGGTAAATCCTCTTTGGTGAATGCTCTCTTGCAAAAAGATCCTGATATTGGTTTATCGGTATCTTTTACAACTCGCGCACCTCGTCCGGGAGAAGTCAATGGACGTGAATATAACTTCCTAACTGAATCAGAATTTGTGAAGCGCAAAGAAGCTGGCGATTTTTTAGAGTGGGCCAATGTGCATGGCAACTATTACGGCACCTCCAAGTCTTGGATTGAGTCTCAAATGCAAAATGGCAAAGATGTTATTTTGGAGATTGACTGGCAAGGAGCTAGACAAGTCCAAAAAATAATTCCGGAGGCTATTTGGATTTTTATCTTGCCACCATCCATTCAGACATTAGAAGATCGTTTGCGTAAGAGAGCTCAGGATGACGAGGCGACGATTCAAAAGCGTGTGGCAGCAGCAAAAGATGAGCTGGCACATGTGGCAGAAGCCAATTATTTGGTCGTGAATGATGATTTTGAACAAGCTTTGAGTGAGTTAAATCAAGTTGTTTTAGCGAGTCGTTTGCGCACTGGACCTCAGTTGGCTAGGCAACATCAGTTGGCAAAAGAGCTAGGCGCAATTGGTGGGACAAACTGAACTTTCTGCCACTTTTTCACAAGTGCGTTATCCTTTAGGTATTCCTAGTACTTTTTGAGTTAAACACATGGCACGTATTACTGTTGAAGATTGCTTAAAAACAATTCCTAATCGATTTGAATTGGTGTTGGCGGCTACTTATCGCGCACGTCAGTTAGCGCAAGGTCATGCCCCACGAGTGAACGCCAAAGACAAGCCAACCGTTATTGCTTTGCGCGAAGTGGCAGCTGGCGTTACAGATCGAGACATGTTGGTTAAAGTACCTCTATAAGAGGTGATCAGGTGGCGCCTAACTCAGATGCACAAGGCATCCTAGCCGCCATCCTGGAGCAGTCTAGCCGGCATCTATTTGGACCTACGTCCCAGCCGGCAACTCCCCCCAAAGCCCAGGTCATATCGATTGCGGGCCTTACTGAAAAGATTGCCCATTTAAAGCCTGATGAAATTGCTTTAATCAAAAAAGCATTTCAGTACGCTGATTCAGCTCATTTAGGTCAGTATCGCCAAAGTGGCGAGCCTTACATTACCCATCCTCTTGCAGTTGCCGAGTTATGTGCTAGCTGGCGTTTGGATGCACCTTCGATCATGGCAGCGCTTTTGCATGATGTGATTGAAGATACAGGCAGTACCCATCAAGAACTGGTAGAGGTATTTGGTGGCAAAGTGGCTGACTTGGTCGAGGGTTTGACCAAGCTTGATAAGTTAGAGTTTCAGAGTCATGCCGAAGCCCAGGCTGAGAGCTTCAGAAAAATGTTCATGGCGATGGCTAGAGATGTTCGCGTGATTTTGGTGAAGTTGGCAGATCGTTTGCACAACATGCGTACATTAGATGCCATGGCTGCAGCTAAGCGTAAGCGTGTTGCGGTTGAGACCAATGAGATATACGCACCCATTGCCCATCGCTTGGGTCTTAACTTAGTCTACAGAGAACTTCAGGATTTAAGTTTTAAACACTCTTCTCCATTCAGATATGCCACTCTTGATAAAGCCATCAAGAAAGCCAGAGGCAACAGAAAAGAGATGGTCGCAAAAATATTAGATGCGGCTCGCATGTCGATTACCAAAGCAGCGCTTGAAGCTGATTTGCGCGGTAGAGAAAAAACTCTTTACAGCATCTATATGAAGATGCGTCAAAAGCATTTGAGTTTTTCTCAGGTGTTAGATGTGTATGGTTTTCGGGTGACGGTTAAAACCATTGATGAGTGTTATCGCACTTTGGGCATTTTGCATGCCTTGTATAAGCCAATGCCAGGCAAGTTCAAGGACTACATTGCTATTCCAAAATTAAATGGCTATCAGTCTTTGCACACCACATTGGTGGGCCCATTTGGTATGCCAGTCGAGTTTCAGATCCGCACGCAAGATATGCATAAAGTGGCAGAAGAGGGTGTGGCTGCTCATTGGGCGTACAAAGATGGTGAGAGTGATTTAACTGAGATGCAAGTAAGAGCGCATCAATGGCTGCAATCTTTGGTGGATATTCAAGATAACAGCGGTGACTCTCAAGAGTTCTTAGAGCACGTCAAGATTGACTTGTTCCCAGACGCTGTTTATGTGTTTACGCCCAAGGGCCAGATCAGAGCTTTACCAAGAGGTGCTACTGCTCTGGATTTTGCCTATGCTGTACATAGCGACTTGGGTAATGAGTGCATGGCGGCAAAAGTGAATGGCGTGCAGTTGCCGTTAAGAACAGAATTAAAAAATGGCGATATTGTTGAAATCAGTTCGTCACCGAATTCTCAGCCTAATCCTGTCTGGCTGACCTTTGTGAAGACGGGTAAAGCCAGAGCGGCGATTCGTCATTACTTGAAGACCAGAAGGTATTCAGAGGCAATTCAGTTGGGTGAGCGTTTGTTATCTCAGGCATTGCGTCAGCAAGGTGGTGATCCTGCTTTAGTGACTGATGAGGTCTGGGAAAAGTTATTGCATTGGACGGGCGCCAAAGGTCGCGAAGAATTATCTGCTGACATTGCCATGGGCCATCGTGTGCCAGCCGTGATTGCCAAGCGCATTGAATTTATTTTGCAAGACACCAAAGGGCACGCAGAACAAATGCGCTTGGATTCCGAGGATTGGGAGCCACCAGTTGAGGATCTGCCTATACATCGTCAGTCCATCATGATTGATGGAGCTGGTGGCGAATCTGTCACTTTCCCATCGTGTTGTTATGCCATTCCAGGCGATGCTATTTTGGGTTACTTGGGCAAGGGTGAAGGTTTGCAAATTCATCGCCATGACTGTAAGCAAGCTCAGCGTCTACATCACCGTGACCCAGATCATTGGGTAGATGTGATTTGGTCTGAAGAAACCAAACGAAGTTTTGATGTGGCGATTCGCGTGGATGTGAAGAACGGCAAAGGTGTATTGGCTAAGATTGCTGGCACACTAACTTCTGCCGATGCCAATATTGCTCACGTAGCGATGGATGATCGTTTCACAGAATCTGCCGTATCGATCCGATTTGTTTTGCAAGTGGAGGGTCGTTACCACTTGTCTAAGGTGATGCGTCGCTTGAGACAGAATCAAGACGTTCTAAGGATTACTCGAGTTTTTGGTAAGTAACACTCAGTATTTCTAATTCTTTAGGGCCAGTTGGGGTCTGCAATTTCACCGTGTCACCTTCTCTGGCTTTAATCAAGGCTTTGGCGATGGGTGAAATCCAACTGACATAATTTTTATCCATATCCACTTCATCAACGCCAACAATGGCAATGGTGGTTTCATTGCCATCTTCATCGGCATAGCAAACAGTCGCGCCAAAGAAAATTTGATCAGTTGTTTCTCTACTTTCTGGATCTACCACCAAGGCATCTTCTAGGCGTTTGGTGAGAAAGTAAATGCGGCGATCTATTTCTCGAAGACGCTTTTTACCGTATTGATAATCGCCATTTTCAGACCGATCACCATTGGAAGCTGCCCAAGATACAACCTTCACTACCTCAGGTCTTTCTACATCCAAAAGATGTAGAAGTTCATCCTTCATTCGTTGGTGTCCTGCAGGAGTTATGTAGTTTTTAATTTCCATGGCATAATATCGGTCTTAATGCGGCTGTAGCTCAGTTGGATAGAGTACTTGGCTACGAACCAAGGGGTCGTGGGTTCAATTCCTGCCAGCCGCACCAAATAGAAGGGCCTAGTTTATAACTAGGCCCTTTTTCATTCAAGCTAAATCATTCAGCAAAACCGTTGTAAGTCTTTGATAAGGCTTTAATAAAGTTTGTGTGTTCAAATGGAAAAACAAGATTAAATGGGAGCTTTTATGAAATCTGTTCGTCTGCTTGGCATGATTTTCGCAAGTGCATTGCTTGCATCAGGTGTAGCGCACGCCCAGAATTTCCCCAATAAGCCCATTCGATTAATTGTGCCATTTGCGCCAGGCGGCAGCACAGACATCATTGCTCGTGCAATTGCTGAGCCTCTCACAAAAATCTTAGGTCAATCAGTCATTGTTGAAAATAAAGCGGGTGGTGGTGGATCAATTGGCGCACTAGAAGTTGTGAGGGGTTCTAAGGATGGTCATGTGATTGGCATGGCAACGGTTTCAACTACTGCATCGAACCCGGCGATCAATAAAAAAATTGGCTATGACCCCATCAAAGATTTTCAGGCAATCACCAATATTGCAGCAACACCAAACGTGATTGCTGTAACGGCTAATTTCCCAGCCAAAGATTACAAATCTTTTATTGATTTGATTAAAAGAAACCCAGGTAAGTACTCATATTCAAGTTCTGGTACGGGCGGTATTGGGCACTTGCAAACGGAATTATTTAAAAGTTTGACGGGTGCATTCATTGTGCATATCCCATACCGAGGCGCTGGCCCAGCATTGGTTGATACGGTTGCAGGACAAGTGCCGATGATTTTTGATAACTTGCCTTCAGCTTTACCATTCATTAAAGATGGACGCTTAGTGCCTATCGTGGTGGCGTCATCTAAACGATTGGCGGTTTTACCAAATGTGCCAACTTTTGCTGAGGTTGGCTTGGCGCCGGTGAATCGCATGGCGTACTATGGCCTGTTAGGTCCTGCTGGTATGTCTAAAGAAGCCATCGATAAAATTCATGCGGGTGTGCAAAAGGTATTGCAAGACCCTGCTGTTAGAAAGCGTATTGAAGACACGGGCTCTTTGATCGTTGGTAATACTCCCGATCAATTTGCCGCAGAAATTAAGGCTGAGTACGAAATCTACAAAGACGTTGTATCTAAGCAAAATTTGAACCTCAACTAACAAAAAGCAGACGTTTAACGCGTCTGCAAAGTGGGTGCTAATCAGATACACTGATTGGTAGCAATTCATCAAAGGCCATCAACTGAATTGATGGCCTTTATGTTTGACACGTTAAACAATGATTTCAATTCCACGTTCATTTCGATCCGTTGAGTTTGTTTGGCTTTTAGGGGCGCTGATTGTTTCAGTTGCTTCTATGAGTAGCGTCGCCTATCTTGCTGACCGTATGCAACGTGCATTTGAGAGGGATGCTAAGCAATTAATTGCTGCTGATGTCATAGTTCAGGCTGATCAACCGATTCCTGAGCAGTTTCATAAAGATGCGCAAGCAAGAGGTTTAAAAACAGCCCAAACTGTTGTTTTTCCCACCATGTCTAGTTTTAAATCTCAAACAAAACTGGTGGCTCTGAAAGCCGTAACTGCAGGGTACCCTCTAAGAGGCTCAGTTAAAACAAGCGACACCCTTTCAGATCTCAAGGGAACTATCAATAAGTCTATTCCAAGTCCAGGTGGAGTATGGGTCGACTCAGCCCTCATGCCCAGCCTAAATATCAAAATTGGTGATGAGTTGGCTTTAGGGCAGGCAACATTTAAGGTTGAAGCAATCATTACTCAAGAGTTGGATAAGGGTGCGGGATTTTTAAATTTTGCTCCGCGGGTGATGATTCGCGAAGATGAGTTATCGAAGACTCAATTGATTGGCCTGGGTAGTCGTGTGACCTATCGATTGCTAGTGGCGGGTAATGAACAAGACGTTACTAATTTCATCACTTGGGCTGATCAAGAAATCCAACATAAGCAATTAAGGGGCATTAAATCAGAGGGGGTTGATAACAGCCAACCTCTGATGCGAGCCACTTTGGATCGCGCAGAGAAATTTTTATCTTTGGTGGCGATGTTGACGGCAATGGTGGCTGCTGTCGCGATTGCATTAGCTGCAAAACGTTACACCAATAGGCAAGCGCAAGCAGCGGCGATATGGAAGTGCTTGGGCGCGAGCAGGCGACAGGTTCTTTGGGAGCACGGTAGGGCATGCTTATTTATTGCGTTGATTGGTGGGCTTGGTGGTGCACTTTTAGGTTGGTTGGGGCACCAGGTGTTACTGTCTTTCTTAGGTGACCTATTGGTGTCTGACTTGCCAAGTGCATCCGCTTGGCCGCTGATTTGGTCAGTGATGGTATCCATCATCTTGTTGACAGGCTTTGTTTGGCCACCCATTTTGTCACTCAGTCAAATTTCTCCATTGAGAGTCATCAGAAAAGAAGTGATTGTGAATGCGCCATCAGCATGGTTACTCATGCTATTGGGGTTAACAACCTTCTTTGGCTTGTTATTGTTTGTGGCTAAAGATTTAAAGTTGGCCAGCTTAACTTTGGGCGGCTTTACCTTTGCCACCATCCTGTTTTTGGGAGTAGCCTGGTTGATGGTTAAGTTGGCAGCTTACTTGGCAGAACATACTTTATTGGGTCGTGACGTTGTGCAAAGATTTGCTTGGCAATCTTTATCGCGACGTTCTGTATT
>CAYFKY010000042.1:0-7368 GCA_964343915.1 uncultured Polynucleobacter sp.
AATGCTGAGCCAATCATCAAAGAAACCATCAAAAACTTGTACGAAGGCGTGCCAATGGCGCAAGTCTATGACTCAGCTATTTTGGCTTCACGTACTTTGATTGAAAAAGATCCTGCTTACAGCCAAGTAACAGCTCGTATCTTGATGCACACAATCCGTAAAGAAATCTTGGGTCGTGAAGTGCCTCAGGCTGCTATGGCTGCTGAATACATCAACTATTTCCCACAATTCATCAAAAAGGGTGTTGATGCAGAGTTGTTGGATCAAAAGTTATTGTCATTTGACTTAGCTAAGTTGGGCGCCGCTCTAAAAGCTGATCGTGATTTGCAATTTAACTACCTTGGTTTGCAAACTTTGTATGACCGCTATTTCTTGCACATTGAAGATCACCGCATTGAAATGCCACAGGCTTTCTTCATGCGTGTGGCGATGGGCTTGGCGTTGAATGAAGTGAATCGTGAAGAGCGTGCCATTGAGTTCTATGAAATCCTTTCAACATTTGATTTCATGTCAAGCACACCAACATTGTTTAACTCAGCAACATTGCGTTCACAGTTGTCTAGCTGCTACCTCACAACAATCCCAGATGATTTGGATGGTATTTATGAAGGTTTGAAAGAAAACGCGTTGTTGTCTAAGTTTGCTGGTGGTTTGGGTAATGACTGGACAAGCGTACGTGCTTTAGGTAGCCACATCAAAGGTACTAACGGCAAATCTCAAGGTGTTGTGCCATTCTTGAAAGTGGTGAACGACACAGCGGTTGCAGTTAACCAAGGTGGTAAACGTAAGGGTGCTGTTTGTGCTTACCTAGAAACATGGCACTTAGACGTTGAAGAATTCCTAGAGTTGCGTAAGAACACAGGTGATGATCGTCGCCGTACGCATGACATGAATACAGCGAACTGGATTCCTGACTTATTCATGAAGCGTGTGATGGAAAAGGGTGAGTGGACACTGTTCACACCATCAACATGCCCAGATTTGCACGACAAATTTGGTCTAGAGTTCGAAAAAGCATACTTGGCCTACGAGCAAAAAGCTGCCAACGGTGAAATCAAGCCGTTTAAGAAGGTTAATGCCTTGGATATGTGGCGCAAGATGTTAGGTATGTTGTTTGAAACTGGCCACCCATGGATCACTTTCAAAGATCCTTGCAACGTTCGTAGCCCACAACAACACGTCGGTGTGGTTCACTCATCTAACTTGTGCACAGAAATCACTTTAAATACCAACGAGTCAGAAATTGCCGTTTGTAACTTGGGTTCTGTGAACTTGGCAGTGCATTTGAAGGCAGATGCTAGTGGCAAGTTAGTGCTTGACCATGAAAAACTACAAAAAACGATTCGTACAGCTATGCGCATGTTGGATAACGTGATTGATATCAACTATTACGCTGTTGCTAAGGCTCGTAACTCTAACTTGAAGCATCGTCCAGTGGGTATGGGCATCATGGGCTTCCAGGATTGCTTGCACATGTTGCGTATTCCATACGCTAGCGATGCAGCTGTGCAGTTTGCTGATGAGTCTATGGAAGCGGTTTGCTACTACGCTTACCTTGCTTCTACAGAATTGGCAGAAGAGCGTGGCACTTATCAGACTTACAAGGGTTCGTTGTGGGATCGCGGCATCCTGCCACAAGACTCAGTGAAATTATTGGCTGAGCAACGTGGTGGCTATGTAGAAGTAGACATGTCTTCTAAGATGGATTGGACAAGTTTGCGTAACCGTATCAAGCAATTTGGTATGCGTAACTCTAACTGCGTAGCGATTGCACCAACAGCAACAATTTCTAACATTATTGGTGTTTCAGCTTGTATCGAGCCAACATATCAAAACCTTT
The DNA here is from genome assembly GCA_964343915.1 of uncultured Polynucleobacter sp. GTDB lineage: Bacteria > Pseudomonadota > Gammaproteobacteria > Burkholderiales > Burkholderiaceae > Polynucleobacter. The sequence continues at coordinate 1,841 of CAYFKY010000042.1, forward strand.
TTGTGAAATCTAACCTTTCTGGTGAGTTCACAGTGGTGAATGACTACTTGGTACGCGATTTGAAAGCTCGCGGTTTGTGGGATGAAGTAATGATTGCTGACTTGAAGTACTTTGATGGCTCATTGTCAAAAATTGATCGTATTCCACAAGATTTACGTGATTTGTATGCAACAGCATTTGAAGTGGAACCAAAATGGTTGGTTGAAGCAGCTTCACGTCGTCAAAAATGGATTGACCAAGCTCAGTCACTCAACATTTACATGGCGGGTGCTTCAGGTAAGAAATTGGATGACACCTACAAGTTGGCTTGGTTGCGTGGTTTAAAAACAACATATTACTTGCGCACAATCTCTGCAACTCACGTTGAGAAATCAACTGTGAAGGGTGGTGCACTCAATGCTGTTTCAAATGGTGACCCAACTTTGTCAGCAGCTCCTGCAGCAGTTGAAGCGGATGGTCCAGTTTGCACAATGCGTCCTGGTGATCCTGGTTTCGACGAATGCGAAGCTTGCCAATAAGTCGTATAGTTAAAAAATAATTGCAGTTAAGAAAGAATTTGGAGAAGACATTATGTTGAATTGGGATGAAGAGCCAGCAGCAATGCCTGTAGCTAGCCCGGCCCCGGTGATGACGCCAACGGCATCAGTTGAGAGCAATTTATTGCCGAACCGTCCGATGCCATTGCCAACAGCATCAGCATCAGCGCCATCCGCAAATATTAATCCTGAGGATGCTGCATCGCGTCGTGTGAACGTTGCTGATAAGCGCATCATCAATGGTTCTACTGACGTTAACCAGCTGGTGCCATTTAAATATAAGTGGGCTTGGGAAAAGTATCTAGCAGGTTGTGCTAATCATTGGATGCCTCAAGAGATCAACATGACTCGTGACATTGCTCTTTGGAAAGACCCTAATGGTCTAACTGATGACGAGCGTCGCATCATCATGCGTAACTTGGGTTTCTTTGTAACGGCTGACTCATTGGCGGCTAATAACATCGTTTTGGGTACTTATCGTCAGATTACTGCCCCAGAATGCCGTCAATATTTATTGCGCCAAGCGTTTGAGGAAGCAATTCATACGCATGCGTATCAATACATCGTTGAGTCTTTGGGTCTAAACCAAGCTGAAATCTTCAATGCGTATCACGAAGTAGCCTCTATTCGTGACAAAGATGAGTTCTTGATTCCATTTATCGACGTTTTGACTGATCCATCATTCAAAACTGGTACGCCAGAGAACGATCAAAAGCTTCTTCGCTCATTGATTGTGTTTGCTTGCATCATGGAAGGCTTGTTCTTCTATGTTGGTTTTACGCAAATCCTTGCAATGGGTCGCCAAAACAAGATGACTGGTGCTGCTGAGCAGTATCAATACATCTTGCGCGATGAATCATTGCACTGCAACTTTGGTATCGACATGATCAATCAGATCAAGTTGGAGAACCCACATCTATGGACTGCAGAGTTCAAAGAAGAGTTGCGCGGTTTGTTTGAGAAAGCAGTTGAGTTGGAGTATCGCTACGCAGAAGACACCATGCCAAGAGGAGTTCTTGGTTTGAATGCGCCGATGTTCAAAGGTTACCTCCGTTACATTTGCAATCGTCGTTGTATGCAAATAGGACTTGACGCAATGTTCCCAAATGAAGAGAATCCATTCCCATGGATGAGTGAAATGATCGACTTGAAGAAAGAAAGAAACTTTTTTGAGACTCGTGTCATTGAATATCAAACTGGTGGTGCGTTGAACTGGGAGTAAATTTTTTTAAAATTTTTGATGACAACGCATCTCTTAAGTTGTAGTATCACGAAAGTTACAAAAACTAGGAGAAGAAACGGTTGATAGGTAATAGCCAACAACTTGAGTTCCAAACCAAGGCTCTGAAACCTCAGAGAGAGATGTCATCTCTTTCTTTCAATCGTTCTAAACATTCTTCTTACTCATTTAAAAAGCCGTCGCCTCTTGGGGCCACGGCTTTTTTTCCAGGATTCATTAGCGTGCGACGTGAAGTGAGTGGCGCGCCGATGAATGGCTCGCTCACACGAAATTGGTGTGGTCGGGTCTCTTTAATCAGTAGTATTAGTAAATCACTCTCACGTGAAGGAGATTAATATGGCAACTGCCAAGAAAAAACCTGCTGCAAAGAAACCAGCTGCTAAAAAAGTAGCTGCAAAGAAACCAGCTGCAAAGAAAGTAGCAGCTAAAAAGCCAGCCGCTAAGAAAGTAGCTGCTAAGAAGCCTGCTGCTAAAAAAGCTGCTGCTAAAAAGCCAGCTGCTAAGAAAGTAGCTGCTAAGAAGCCTGCTGCTAAAAAAGCTGCTGCTAAGAAGCCTGCTGCTAAAAAAGCTGCTGCTAAGAAGCCAGCTGCTAAGAAAGTAGCTGCTAAAAAGCCAGCGAAAAAAGCTGCTGCTAAGAAGCCTGCTGCTAAAAAAGCTGCTAAAAAAGTAGTAAAAAAAAAGTAAGTAAGCCAGCTGCTAAAAAACCAGCAGCTAAAAAGCCAGTAGCTAAAGCTGCCTCTGCTTCTGCAAAGACAGTTTTGAATCCAGCTGCTGCTTGGCCTTTCCCAACAGGTTCACGTCCTTAATTCGTTAGGGACTGATTCCTGGAAGGGAATCAAACCCGCTAGAGCTTAACGCCTTAGCGGGTTTTTTCTTTGGATATCTAAAAAACTGAAACCCAAGCAATCTTGGGTGCGTAATCAATAGCTATAGCCAAACGCCTGTTTGAACTGAGCTTTGATTTCATCTTGGGATGGTTGGTGATTTTGTGGACCTTGGCTAGCAATTTTGATTGATCCCATCAAGCTAGCAAGTCGACCAGTCGTTTCCCAGTCAAAACCTTGTTCAAGACCATAAAGTAATCCGCCTCTGAACGCATCACCGCAACCAGTTGGATCAACTGCTTTGGTAACTGGCACAACAGGAATCTCGATTTTTTTACCTTTTGCATGAATTTCAGCGCCTTCTGCACCTTTGGTGACAATCAGCGCTTCAACTTGTTCTGCAATTTTCTCTAAGGAAAGACCCGTTCTTTGAGCAAGCATCTCACCTTCGTAGTCATTCACGGCTACATAAGTGGCTTGATCAATAAAACCAAGCAAGTCTTTGCCATCAAACATGGGTAGACCTTGGCCTGGATCGAAAATAAAAGAAATATTGGCATCAGCCAACTGTTGGCAGTGCTCAATCATGCCTTGGCGACCATCTGGAGCCACAATCGCAATTTTGGGCATGCTTAGTTGTTTGGCTTGGCGATGCGCAATCACATCTGCAACTTTATTTAAGTGAGACTCACCCATGGCGCCTGGGTGGAATGCGGTGATCTGATTATTATCGCGATCAGTGGTAATCATCGCCTGAGCTGTAAAAGCTTCAGGTAGTTCACGGATGTGATCCGCACTGATCTTGTATTTGGCTAATTGGTCATAGTAAGACCCGGCATCACCACCAACTGTGGCCATGATGATTGGTTCGCCACCTAGTAACTTGTGGTTATAGGCAATATTGCCTGCGCAACCACCAAATTCACGACGCATACTTGGGACTAAGAATGCCACATTCAGAATATGGATTTGATCTGCCAAGATTTGATCTTGAAAGCGACCCTCAAAATTCATAATTGTGTCGTACGCGATAGAGCCGCAAATTAAACTGGACATGCTATTCCTTGGTTGGAGATGGGGTTGGTTGAACTAAAGACTCTTTTGAATCTTCGATATTAATTGGAGGGGTTTTGTCGCTGACATAGAGTAAGCGCACTCGAAAACCTGCAGCAGTATTAGGCAGATTCATAAAAACATTGCTAGATACTTCTGAGGGGCCTTTAGACCCTTTTATATCAATGGATGAGTCATCCTCTGGCAACCAGTCCTTAGGGGTTAGTAGTTTTTCTGTCACTACTGCATCATTAGCATCAGTAATCGATAAAAGAACATGTGGCCACGCCACATGAGCATCCAATTTATTTCTAATCTGTAGTTCAAGGATGCCAGTGACTTCTGCCCCCGCTTTGGTGGGCGGGTTAATTTTTAGATTGGCTAGCTCAATTGCCCAAGCTGAAAAATCACGCAGCGCAATATCCTCGCAGGGTAATTGTTGGCATAGCCAAGCATCCATCTTTTTGAATGCTCTTAAGCCTGGCTCTTGCAGTGTTGGAGGCAGTTTTGCTAATTGCAGAGCTAAACCATGCCTAGTTAAATAAAAAAGCTCTGCTAAAACCAAAAGTGAGAGAAAAACTAAACATGCAACACCCAATACTCGAGATTTTCGAGGGTGTGTAATGGCAGACTCAGCTGTTTTTAGAGTTTTTTTTTGAGCTTCTGATTGCGGGGTATCGAGTTGTCCTGTGAGACACACCCAACCATCGCATTCGCGCCATACGTGAAGCTTGATCCATGGCGCATAAGTATCAATCACTTCTTGAGCTTGTCTTTCTAGAATGCCTGACAAAACAATATGTCCGTGAGGGGCAATTCTTTGACATAGAGCGGGGGCTAGTACTTGAAGTGGATTAGCCAAAATATTTGCTACCACCACATCATGTTGGCTATCAGCTGTATCTTCTTCAGGAAGTCTAAAGTCGACCGTCACTTCGTTGCGCAGCGCATTATCTTTTGCAGAGATCACCGCCTGTGGATCAATATCTACGCCTAGAGCATCGCCGCAACCTAAACGTTTGGCAGCAATTGCCAAAATTCCTGAGCCGCAACCATAGTCCAAGAGAGTTTTGCTCGCAAGGTCAGGATGTTCTTCCAGCCATTGCATGCAAAGTTTTGTGGTTGGGTGACTACCAGTACCAAAAGCTAAACCAGGATCTACTGCAAGGCATACCGCATGAGGATCGTTGGGAGCTTCGTGCCAAGACGGTACAACCCATAGTCGTTGCCCAACTTGAATCGGATCAAACTGAGATTGAGTAAGACGAACCCAATCTTGTTCTTCAACGCTGCGCTCAGTTGGCGCATTGACTTGGAAACCTTCTTCGGTCAATGCCAGAGATATTTCGGCAGCAGTTAAACCATCTTCATCAAACAAGGCAATCACTTGAGATTGCTCCCAAGCTTGGCGATCAGGAGTTAGACCTGGTTCGCCATAAAGTGGTTTTTCTGCTTCGGTATCGGCTGCGGCATCACTGACTGAGATGGATAGTGCGCCCAGCTCCATGAGAGCATCTCCGAGATTCTCAGCGAGATCCTCGGAGACCGTAAAAACTAATTCACGAAACGCCATGAGTGCTAAAGACTGACTTACTTCGTGTTGCCACGACGTGAAGCAGCTTGTTCTTCTAGCTTATGCTCTAGATAGTGAATACTTGTGCCACCTACTTCAAACTTTGGATCTAACATTAATTCGCGATGCAATGGAATGTTAGTCAAAATACCATCAATAGCAACTTCTGATAATGCAATGCGCATACGGCGAATCGCTTGTTCACGTGTTGCACCGTAGGCAATTAACTTGCCAATCATCGAGTCGTAAGTTGGGGGCACGAAGTAACCCGCATAGGCGTGAGAGTCAACGCGAATACCAGG
>CAYFKY010000043.1:0-7264 GCA_964343915.1 uncultured Polynucleobacter sp.
GTATCGCATGATTGCTCACAACGGTGAGATCAATACTGTGAAGGGTAATGTGAACTGGATTAACGCTAGAACTGGAGCAATTAGCTCACCAGTTTTAGGTGATGATTTGCAAAAATTATGGCCATTGATTTACCCAGGTCAGTCAGATACAGCTAGTTTTGATAACTGCTTAGAGTTATTGGTCATGGCTGGTTATCCAATGGCTCACGCCATGATGATGATGATCCCTGAAGCATGGGAACAACATGCATTAATGGATGACAACCGTCGTGCATTCTATGAGTACCACGCTGCGATGATGGAACCATGGGATGGTCCTGCAGCGATTGCCTTTACAGATGGCCGTCAAATTGGCGCGACACTAGACCGTAATGGTTTGCGCCCAGCTCGTTACTACGTGACGGATGATGATTTAGTCATCATGGCTTCTGAGGCGGGTGTTTTAACTTTCCCAGAAAACAAGATTGTTAAAAAATGGCGCTTGCAACCAGGCAAGATGTTCTTGATCGACATGGAACAAGGTCGCATCATCGATGACGTCGAGCTAAAAGATGCATTGGCTAAAGCGAAACCATATAAGAGCTGGATTGATGCGGTTCGTATCAAGCTAGATGAAATCGATGTGGCTGCTGAAGATAGTAAGGCTGACGCACAAAATATTCGTCCGGCAGCTAGCTTGCTAGATCGCCAACAGGCTTTTGGTTACACACAAGAAGATTTGAAGTTCTTGATGGCTCCAATGGCTTCATCAGGTGAAGAAGCTATTGGTTCTATGGGTAACGATAGCCCGTTAGCAGTTTTATCAAATAAAAATAAAACTCTTTACAACTACTTCAAGCAATTATTTGCACAGGTAACAAATCCACCGATTGACCCTATCCGTGAAAACATGGTGATGTCATTGGTGTCATTTGTAGGTCCAAAGCCAAACCTATTAGATACAAACAACATCAATCCACCGATGCGTTTAGAAGTGTCACAACCAATTTTGGACTTTGATGACATCGCTAAGATTCGTCACATTGAGCGTTACACCGGTGGTAAGTTCCGCTCTTATGAATTAGACATTTGCTACCCATCAGCATGGGGCAAAGATGGTGTAGAAGCTCGCTTGGCATCTTTGTGTGCTGAAGCAGTGGATGCTGTGAACTCTGGTTACAACATTTTGATAATCAGTGACCGTCAAGTTGCTGCTGATCATGTAGCAATTCCAGCATTGTTAGCAACATCAGCAATTCACCAACATTTGGTGGAAAAAGGTTTGCGTACAAGTACAGGTTTAGTTGTTGAAACTGGTAGCGCGCGCGAAACACATCACTTTGCTCTATTAGCAGGTTACGGTGCAGAAGCTGTTCATCCATACCTAGCAATGGAAACATTGGTTGAGATGGCCAAAGGCCTTAAAGGTGATCTATCAGCAGAGAAGGTTGTTAAAAACTTTACGAAGGCTGTTGGTAAGGGCTTGCAAAAAGTCATGTCTAAGATGGGTATTTCTACATACATGTCTTACACAGGCGCACAAATTTTTGAAGCCATCGGTTTGTCATCAGAGCTAATCAACAAATACTTCAAAGGCACAGCTTCTAACGTAGGCGGTATTGGTATTTTTGAAGTTGCTGAAGAGGCATTGAAGATGCACAGCTTGGCATTTGGTAATGACCCAACATTGACAAATATGTTGGATGCTGGCGGTGAGTATGCATTCCGTATCCGTGGTGAAGACCACATGTGGACACCAGACTCCATTGCAAAGTTGCAACACTCAACACGTCAGGGCCCAGAAAAGGCGGCTATCAGACTTACAAAGAGTACGCCAACATCATCAATGATCAAAGCAAGCGTCACATGACTTTGCGTGGCTTATTTGAGTTCAAACTTGATCCAAGCAAAGCTATTCCATTGGATGAAGTTGAGCCAGCAAAAGAAATTGTTAAGCGTTTTGCTACGGGCGCCATGTCTTTGGGTTCTATCTCAACGGAAGCTCATGCAACATTAGCAATTGCTATGAACCGTATTGGTGGTAAATCAAATACGGGTGAAGGCGGTGAAGATAACAAGCGTTATCGCAATGAATTAAAGGGCATCCCTGTTAAGAAGGGTGAGACTCTTGCAAGTATTCTTGGCGATGATGTAATTGAAGCAAATATTCCTTTGAGCGAAGGTGATTCACTTCGTTCTAAGATCAAGCAAGTTGCTTCAGGACGTTTTGGTGTAACAGCTGAGTACTTAACATCTGCTGATCAAATTCAGATCAAGATGGCGCAAGGTGCTAAGCCAGGTGAAGGTGGTCAGTTGCCTGGTAGCAAAGTATCTAACTACATTGGTAAGTTGCGTTATTCAGTACCAGGTGTTGGTTTGATTTCTCCTCCTCCGCACCATGACATTTACTCAATTGAAGACTTGGCTCAATTGATCCATGACTTGAAGAACGTTAATAGCAAAGCTGATATTTCAGTGAAGCTAGTTTCTGAAGTGGGTGTTGGTACTGTTGCTGCTGGTGTGGCAAAGGCCAAAGCTGATCACGTGGTGATCGCTGGTCATGATGGTGGTACAGGTGCATCACCGTTGTCTTCAATCAAGCACGCTGGTAGCCCATGGGAGCTAGGTCTTGCAGAAACACAGCAAACATTGGTATTGAATGGTTTGCGTAGCCGTATCCGTGTTCAAGCCGATGGTCAGATGAAGACTGGTCGTGACGTGGTGATTGGCGCATTGTTAGGCGCTGATGAATTTGGTTTTGCGACAGCTCCATTGGTGGTTGAGGGTTGCATCATGATGCGTAAGTGTCACCTCAATACTTGCCCAGTAGGTGTGGCAACACAAGACCCAGAATTACGTAAAAAATTCTCAGGTAAGCCAGAGCATGTGGTTAATTTCTTCTTCTTTATTGCAGAAGAAGCGCGCGAAATCATGGCTCAACTAGGTATTCGCACATTTGACGAATTAATTGGTCGCACAGAGTTCTTGGATACCAAGAAGAGCATTGAGCACTGGAAAGCACGTGGATTAGATTTCACTAAGATTTTCCAAGCGCCTGCTGTTGAGGCAAGTGTTCCTCGTTTCCAAGTAGAAACTCAAGACCACGGTTTAACAACTGCGCTAGACCATACATTGATTGAAAAATCAAAAGCTGCTCTTGAAAAAGGCGAGCGTGTTTCATTCATTCAACCAATCAAGAACGTGAATCGTACTGCTGGTGCGATGTTGTCTGGTGAAGTGGCTAAACGATACGGTCACGAAGGTTTGCCTGATGACACTATTCATATTCAATTGAACGGTACTGCTGGTCAAAGTTTTGCTGCTTTCTTAGCGCATGGCGTGACCATGGACCTAGTAGGTGACGGTAATGACTACGTTGGTAAAGGTTTGTCAGGTGGTCGTGTGATTGTTCGTGCCCCACATGAGTTCCGTGGCGACACATCACAAAACATCATTGTTGGTAATACTGTTTTGTACGGTGCGATTGCTGGTGAGGCATTCTTTAATGGTGTTGCAGGTGAACGTTTTGCTGTTCGTAACTCTGGCGCTATTGCTGTTGTTGAAGGTACTGGCGACCATGGTTGTGAGTACATGACAGGCGGCACAGTGGTTGCTCTTGGTTTAACAGGCCGTAACTTCGCTGCTGGTATGAGTGGCGGTATTGCTTATGTTTATGACGAAGATGGTTTATTTGCTAAACGTTGCAATACAAGTATGGCTACGCTTGAAGCAGTTTTACCAAGTGCTGAACAAGAAGCTAAGTTGCCTAAGTCAGAGTGGCACGCACCAGTGAATGTTAAAGAAGGTGGCGAGCGTCTAACTGACGAAGTAATCTTGAAGAACTTAATTGAACGTCATTTCAAACACACAGGTTCAGAGCGTGCAAAAGCAATTTTGGCTGACTGGGAAAAGTCACGTGCACGTTTTGTCAAAGTATTCCCAACTGAATACAAGCGCGCGTTAGGTGAGCTTTGGGAGAAATCTCAAGGTAGCAAACAAGCGGCTTCTGTTTAAGTGACCTGTTAAGAGATAAAGGAATAAAGATGGGTAAAGTTACTGGATTCATGGAATATGATCGCTTGAGCGAGCATTACGAAGAGCCTAAAAAACGCGTCAAGCATTACAAAGAATTTGTCATGACTTTGACAGATGATGAAGCAAAGGTGCAGGGTGCCCGCTGTATGGACTGCGGTATTCCGTTCTGTAATAACGGTTGTCCTGTTAATAACATCATTCCTGACTTCAATGATTTGGTGTATCAGCAAGATTGGAAGAATGCGATTGACGTATTACATTCAACCAACAATTTCCCAGAGTTCACAGGCCGTATTTGCCCAGCACCATGTGAGGCAGCTTGTACTCTAGGTATTCATGAAGAGCCGGTTGGTATTAAATCAATCGAGCACGCCATCATTGATAAAGCGTGGGCAAATGATTGGGTAAAGCCTCAGATTGCTAAACAAAAGACTGGTAAAAAAGTGGCGATTGTTGGCTCTGGCCCTGCAGGTATGGCTGCGGCTCAGCAATTAGCTCGTGCTGGCCACGATGTAACGCTTTATGAAAAAAATGATCGCGTGGGCGGTTTGCTACGTTACGGTATTCCTGACTTTAAGATGGAAAAAGGTTTGATCGACCGCCGTGTTGAGCAAATGAAAGCCGAAGGCGTGAAATTTGAAACTGGCACTTTTGTTGGTAAAGACAACTTAAATAAAGAAGTTAAAAATTACTCTAAGAAAACAGTTTCTCCAGAGCAATTACAAAAAGACTTTGATGCGGTTGTGATCACTGGTGGCGCTGAGCAACCACGTGATTTACCAGTTCCAGGTCGTGAGTTGTCTGGCATTCACTTTGCTTTGGAATTTTTAATTCCTCAAAACAAAGAAGTTGCGGGTGATAACAAAAATGAAATTCGTGCAGATGGCAAGCATGTCATCGTGATTGGTGGTGGTGATACAGGCTCAGACTGTGTTGGCACATCAAACCGTCATGGCGCTGCATCTGTATCTCAGTTTGAATTGTTGCCACAACCTCCTGAGCAAGAAAACAAACCATTGGTATGGCCATATTGGCCAACTAAGTTGCGCACATCCTCATCTCATGATGAAGGTTGTGATCGTGACTGGTCAGTTGCAACTAAGCGTTTTGAAGGTAAAAACGGCAAAGTTGAAAAATTGATTGGTGTTCGTCTTGAGTGGAAAGACGGCAAGATGCAAGAGATTGCTGGCAGCGAATTCGAAATGAAAGCTGATTTGGTATTTTTGGCAATGGGCTTTGTGTCACCAGCTCAACAAGTCTTGGATGCATTCGGTGTTGAAAAAGATGCTCGTGGTAATGCGAAAGCTTCTACTGAGGGTGATAAGGCTTATTACACCAATGTGCCAAAAATCTTTGCAGCAGGCGATATGCGTCGCGGTCAATCATTGGTAGTTTGGGCGATTCGTGAAGGTCGTCAATGTGCTCGTGCAGTTGATGAGTTCTTGATGGGTAGCAGCGTATTGCCACGCTAATTACCTAATACCATCACGGTATTGATACACTGCCACTATGAATCTAAGGATATCGTAGTGGCAGACTCAACAAAACATATGAATCAAACAGATTCCATCGTCTCACTAAAGGGTGTTGATTTTTCATACGCTCCTGGCGAGAGAACTATTCTTTCAGGTTTAAACATGGAGTTCCCGCGCGGCAAAGTAGTTGCCGTGATGGGTGGTTCTGGTTGTGGCAAAACCACAGTGCTTCGCTTAATTGGCGGTCAAGTAAACGCACAACAAGGGCAAGTTTTATTCGAAGGCCAAGATGTTGGCCAAATGAATACCCAGCAGTTGATGGCAGTAAGGCGTCGCATGGGGATGCTCTTTCAGTTTGGCGCTTTATTTACTGATATGAGCGTCTTTGAGAATGTGGCTTTCCCGCTGAGAGAACACACCAAGGTTAGTGAAGAAACTTTGCGTGATTTGGTTTTAATGAAATTAAATGCTGTTGGTTTGCGTGGAGCTAGAGATTTAATGCCTTCACAAATTTCTGGCGGTATGGCAAGACGCGTAGCCCTAGCAAGAGCTATTGCATTAGATCCTCCGTTGATCATGTATGACGAGCCGTTTGCTGGTTTGGATCCAATTTCTTTGGGAATCACTGCGCGCTTGATTCGAGATATGAATCAAGCTTTGGGCGCCACCAGCATTTTGGTAACCCATGACATTCCTGAAACTTTTGAGATTGCTGATTACGTTTACTTCATCGCCAATGGAAAAATAGCGGCTGAAGGAACGCCAGATGACTTGAGAGCTTCGACAGATCCATTTGTGCAGCAATTTGTTTCAGCAAATCCAGATGGTCCTGTGCCGTTCCATTACCCAGGTAAAACGTTATCTGAAGATTTTGGAGCGAGCTTATGAGTATTGTTCTAAATACGTTAGCAGCTCTAGGCGCATTTGTGCGCGAGAACTTAGTTGGCTTGGGTTATGCCACGCGCATGTTTTTAGCCATCATGCGCCGCTCGGCTTTGTTGCTAAAGCGTCCACGTTTGGTAACAGATCAGGTTCACTTTGTGGGTAACTACTCATTTGTGATCATCGCTGTATCTGGTTTATTTGTAGGTTTTGTGTTGGGCTTACAGGGTTACTACACTTTGAATCGTTATGGTTCAGAGCAAGCATTGGGCTTATTGGTGGCTTTATCGCTTACAAGAGAATTAGGACCAGTTGTAACAGCGTTATTGTTTGCTGGTCGTGCAGGCACATCATTAACCGCAGAAATTGGCTTGATGAAAGCAGGTGAGCAACTAAGTGCCATGGAAATGATGGCTGTTGATCCGCTTACCAGAGTTATTGCACCAAGATTGTGGGCGGGCATTATTGCTATGCCTATCCTAGCTGCCATCTTTACTGCTGTGGGTGTTATGGGTGGATATTTGGTCGGTGTGCCTTTAATTGGTGTGGATGACGGTGCTTTTTGGTCACAAATGCAAGCAGGTGTAGATGTGGTGAAAGACATCGGTAATGGCGTTGTAAAAAGCATGGTGTTTGGTGTTGCAGTGACATTTATTGCGCTTTACCAAGGTTTTGAAGCAAAGCCAACTCCAGAAGGCGTTGCCAGGGCAACAACTCGAACTGTTGTAATTGCCTCCTTAGCCGTTTTAGCACTGGATTTCTTATTAACCGCAGTGATGTTCTCAAGCTGATAAAGTCTTATAAAATCTGTAAATAAATATGAAAAAACAATCTTTAGATATCTGGGTCGGTTTATTTGTAGCCATGGGGCTCTTGGCCTTGCTATTTTTAGC
>CAYFKY010000044.1:0-7263 GCA_964343915.1 uncultured Polynucleobacter sp.
TATTACTTCTTTGGCAAAGATGAAACCTTTGCATTTGATTGTGCGATTCCATTTGGCCTTAACTGTCGCCAACAAAATGCCTGGATGTTTGACGGCAATGGCCTTAAGTTGACTCGTGAGTTCTATGCCAACTACAACGTGGTTAACTTCCCTCTAGGCAACTCTGGCGCACAAATGGGCGGCTGGTTCCGAAAAGAAGTAAAAGGTCTTGAGGATCTCAAAGGTTTGAAGTTCCGCGTAGGTGGTTTTGGTGGAAAAATCTTGGAGCAATTAGGTGTTGTTCCTCAAAACCTACCTGCTGGTGAAATCTATCAATCACTTGAAAAAGGCACGATTGATGCCGCCGAGTGGATCGGTCCATACGACGATCTCAAACTTGGTCTATATAAAGTTGCCAAGAACTACTACTACCCAGCCTTCTGGGAAGGTGGTGCGCAACTGAGCTTGTATGTGAATAGCAAAGCCTACCAAAGCCTCTCTTCTGAGTACAAAGCGATTTTAGATACAGCTGCCAATTATGCTCACACACAGGTAATGGCTAGGTACGACGCACGCAACCCAAGCGCTCTTCGCGAATTAGTGGCTAACGGCGTTCGTTTGCATCGCTTACCTAAACCAGTGATGGATGCAGCTTTCAAAGTATCACAAGATTACTATGCGGAACTTAGCAGCAAGAATCCTCGTTGGAAAAAGATTTATGCTGACTTTAGTAACTTCCGTCGCGATCAAAACTTGTGGTTCCGTTTCTCAGAAATGAGTTTTGATAACTTCATGCAATCGCAAAAGTTATAAAACGGTAATAATTGCAACAGACGTTATCAATTAATTGATTTAACTAATTAACTGATAGCAATCAATAAAAAAACCAGCCTAGGCTGGTTTTTTTATTTTCAAAAGGTAATGACTACTCTTTGCTTGGGGTGACTTTAAATAAATCATCCATCATTTTTTGCTCATCTAACTGAGGCGCCTGCAAAACATCCTCAGGCGCAATCTCAATCTTGATTTGGTTAAGATCAACCACTTCTTTTTTATCCAAGAAAACAGTGACAGTTTGCGGGAAGAAAATCACAATCACCACTAATAGCAATTGCAACATCACCCAAGGAATAGAACCTAAATAAATGTCTCTGGATTCGATTTTTCTAGGAATTGATTTACTTTTAAATAAAGTATCAGAAATACCCCTGAGGTAGAACAAAGCAAAACCAAATGGTGGGTGCATAAAGCTTGTTTGCATGTTCACGCACAAGAGCACACCAAACCAAACCATATCGATGCCCATCTTCTCAGCCACAGGCGCCAGCATTGGCAAGATGATGAAAGCTATTTCAAAGAAATCTAAGAAAAATGCTAAGAAGAAAACAAAGGTGTTGACCGCTAGCAAGAAACCAATTTGACCTCCTGGCAAATTGGATAGCATGCCCTCAATCCAAACACCTCCATCAACCCCTTGAAAGACTAATGAGAAAACACGAGAACCAATCAAAATAAATACCACCATGGCGGTGATGCGCATGGTGTTGGTCATACCCTCTTTAATGATTTGCCAGTTAAGTCGACCATGGATTGCCGCCAAAACAAAAGCACCTAAGGCACCCATCGCACCAGCTTCAGTCGGGGTTGCAATCGCAACATTGATACCTGGCAAACCACCCATACTTCCTAAAACTGCAAAAATTAAAATAGCGGAAGGAATAATGCCTCTTAAGCATGTTCGCCATAACTTCCAACCTGTCAGCGTGCGCGCCTCTTTAGGAATAGCTGGCAAATCTGCGGGTCGAATACGTGAGAGCAAGAATGTATAGAGCACAAATAAACACACTTGCAAAATCGATGGGCCCCAAGCACCCTTGTACATGTCACCCACTGAACGACCCAACTGATCAGCCATGACCACCAAAACCAAGGATGGAGGAACTAACTGTGTGATCGTGCCAGAGGCAGCCAAAACACCGGTGGTGTATCGCATGTTGTAGCCATAGCGCATCATCACCGGCAAGGAAATCATGGCCATTGCAATGACTTGACCTGCAACCGTGCCTGTAATAGCGCCCAAGATGAACCCCACGATGATGACTGAGTAACCAAGACCACCACGCACCGAGCCAAACAACTGCCCCATGGATTCCAGCATGTCTTCAGCCAAGCCACATTTTTCTAAGATGGCACCCATGAGGGTAAAAAATGGAATCGCCAACAAAAGATCATTCGACAAAATGCCAAAAATATTTAATGGCAAATTTGACATGAAACTAATTGGGAACCAACCTTGAGCGACCGCAAAAAAGCCACACATCAAACCCAAAGCTGCTAATGAGAATGCCACCGGAAAACCCATCAACATGATGAGTATCAGACCCAAGAACATCAGAGGTGCAAAGTTTTCCATGCTCATTGCAACGGCCTTTCATAATGAAAGTCCATGTCATAAACATGCGCTAACCAGGCAACACGTTTGATGATTTCTGATACACCTTGAATAGTGACCAGGAAAAATCCTGCGGGCAACATCAACATCGCTGGCCAACGAATCAATCCCCCTGCATTACTAGACATTTCACCAGACTGATACATCTTCATGAACAAGGGCCAAGCCAAATGGGCAAAGTAAATCATGGCGGGCAATAAGAACAAGACCAAACCAATTAAATCAATATAGATCCTGGTTTTGCTCGATAACTTTCCATAAATAATGTCTACACGCACATGCTCATTCACCCGCAATACTTGCGCAGCACCCAACATCACAGCAGCCGCAAATAAATACCACTGAATCTCCAACCAAGAGTTGGAGCTGTAATCAAAGACATACCGAATGAATGCGTTCATGGCACTGATTAAGCACGACAAAACCAAAGCCCATTTAGCTACAGCAGCAAATAGATTGGTGATGTGATCAATACCGTGAGCGAGGAAAACTGATTGACGTAATACTTGCTTCATTTTTTAAACTTATTAACGACCACCTACAGTCATGTTTTCAATCAAGATCGAGCCGGTCTCTTTGGTGCCCCTGACAATCGTGTCAGCACCAATTGCCACAATTTGCTTAAACATGTCTTTTAAATTGCCTGCAATAGTTATTTCTTCTACTGGATGAACGATGACACCGTTCTCAACCCAATAACCAAAAGCACCACGAGAATAATCACCATTGACGTAATTCACGCCCTGCCCCATCAAATCAGTCACCAAGAGTCCTGTGCCCATTTTTTTTAACATGGCTGGCAAATCATCAGATTGTTTTGTCAAACGACTCTTGAGTTGTAGTTGATGTGAACCACCTGCATTACCAGTGGTTTGCATACCTAACTTTCTAGCTGAGTAGGTTGATAAGAAATAACCTTGCACCACACCCGCATCCACCACTTTACGTGAACGAGTTCTCACGCCCTCTTCATCAAATGGCGCGCTACCCGTCAAACGTGGCAAGTGCGGCTCCTCCAATAAATCAAGATGCTTAGGAAACACCTGCTGACCCATGCTATCCAGTAAGAAACTAGATTTTCTATAGAGCGCCCCACCAGAAGTTGCCTGCACATAAGCCCCCAACAAGCCAACCGCCAAAGGAGCTTCAAAAAGCACCGGGCAGTGGCGCGTTGAAATCGATCTGGCACCCAATCTTGCCAGCGCTCTTTGGGCTGCATAAGCCCCCACATCTCGAGCTTTTGCTAATTCTTCTGGAACGCGGGAAGTGGTATGCCAATCATCGCGCTGCATGGCAGCACCCTTTTTAGTGGATGCACTAGCAATCGGCGTACAAGAAATATAGTGCCGAGAAATAGCATAACCACCCATGAAACCATTGGTTGTACCCAACATGAAATGAGACTGTTGCGCAGAAACGCTCGCCCCATCACTGTTGGTGATATTTTTACTGACCGCAAATGCGCCACGCTCAGCATCTCTGGCAATTTCAACAGCTTGGGCAGTATTGATTGCCCAAGGATGATACAAATCCAAGTCCTTAGGATTTTTTTCTAACAAGTCGGCTTCAGCCAGACCGGCACAATCATCCTCAGCAGTATGTTGAGCAATATGGAAAGCTGCTCGCACACTGGCCTTGAGAGATTCTTTTGAAAAATCACTGGTGCCTGCATTGCCGCGTCTTTGACCAATAAAAACCGTGACCCCAGCCTGCTTGTCTAAATTTTGCTCAATTGTCTCAATATCGCCTTTACGCACTGATACTGATAAGCCACTGCCTTCAGATAGCTCTGCTGCAGCATCTGTAGCTCCCAAAGCCTTCGCTTCGGTCAATAAAAAAGAGACTAATTCTTGTAATTGTTCGGGTGTATGTGAAAACATTCCGCAATCATAGCTAGAATTACAGAATGAGTGCAAAAAATACAAATACGAAAAATACAAAACGTAGCCATCCAGACGAAATTTGGATTGGCTTGGTGTCCATTTCAGACAGAGCTAGCAGTGGGGTTTACCAAGACGAAGGCATCCCAGCGCTTCAAACATGGTTCGGCAAGGCTCTAACATCCCCATGGCACATGGAGTCTCGCTTAATACCTGATGAAAAAGAACTGATCTCTAAAACGATTGTTGAGTTAGTCGATGAAGTTGGCTGTGACTTAGTTCTCACCACAGGCGGCACTGGGCCATCAAGACGCGATGTAACGCCAGAGGCGACTTTAGCGATCGCAACAAGGGAAATGCCAGGCTTTGCTGAACAAATGCGTCAAATCAGCCTTAAATTTGTTCCTACAGCTATTTTGTCTCGCCAAGTAGCCGCACTCAGAGAAATCTCCGATCACGCTGCCTTGATTATTAATTTGCCAGGGCAACCTAAAGCGATACAAGAAACTCTTGAGGGCTTAAAAGATGCCGACGGTAAGTCAATCGTTCCAGGAATTTTTGCAGCAGTACCCTACTGCATCGATTTGATTGGTGGCCCATACGTTGAAACCAATGAAGGTGTCATTAAGGCATTTAGACCTAAATCAGCTATTAGGGTGAAGAATTAACCGCAAGAGGTCTCATCAAAAGTAAAAAGGAAGGCATGCCTTCCTTTTTTATTTCAAGCCCAAATAAAGTCCAATCGGCACAAAGATCATTGCCGAGAGGTTTCCTAGTAGCACGATAGAGGCTACAAGTTCTGGATCTTGCTTATTGCGATCAGCCACCAAGAAGTTCAGTACTGCAGGTGGCAAGCTGGCAAACACAAACAATAAGCCTTTTTGCAAATCAGTCATGGGGATGAATGGCGCAATTAGCAAAGCTATAGCTAAACCTGCCATAGGGCAAATAGCAGCACCCAAGAACCCTTCACGCCAATGCTTGAGGTTGGCATCTTTCATGCGCACCCCCAAAGAAAACAACATCAAAGGCACTGTTGCGTCCCCCAACAATTTGATTGATTGATACAAGGGCTCTGGCAAGGTGTAGAGATGTTTAGTGGTCGATAAAAATATGCCCAATATTGTGGCAATCACCATCGGGTTTGCAAATACGCCTTTGACTGATGCCCTTGGGTTAACCAACTTCACACCCAGTGTGAAATGCATCAAGTTTGAAATAGCGAACAATGCCACCGCTGGCGCTAAGCCCACCGTACCAAAAGCAAATACAGCCAAGGGCAAGCCCATGTTGCCGCAGTTGTTAAACATCATCGGAGGCACAAAAGTTTTTGGATCCATACCCGATAGCCGTGCGATTGGCCAAGCCAAGATACCTGAACCTAAAACAATGGCGACGCCACATAACAATAGATTCCACTGCTCTAGCAACTCAAAATCTTTACTCACAAAAGCAGACACAACCAACATGGGCGCGATCACATCCAATGTTGCCTTATTAATCCCAGACATGTCTGGATGCGCTTTGCGACCATAAATCCAACCGGCAAAAATAATTAATACAACCGGCGTGATGATGGATGCAATTCTGAAAAACATTAGTTACCCTCAGCAATAGGCTCATCACCTACCGTTGGAATGAATAATTTTTCGCGATAGTAGCGAAGCTCTTCAACCGACTCAATAATGTCTGCTAGCGCAGTATGGGCTTGTTTTTTTGTAAACCCTTTAGCGATTTCGGGTTGCCAACGTTTACACAACTCTTTGATGGTTGAAACATCAATGTTGCGGTAGTGAAAGTAAGCCTCTAATTTGGGCATGTAACGGTTCATAAAACGGCGATCCTGATGAATGGTATTGCCACACATCGGAGAAATGCTCGCCTTAACATGCTGCTTTAAGAAAGCCAAACACTGCGCTTCCACATCTGCCTCAGTGAGTGTGGATGCCTTGACCTTATCAATTAAGCCTGACTTACCATGGGTTCCCTTGTTCCAAGCGTCCATGCGGTCTAAAACAGCATCTTCTTGGTGAACCACCAAGACTGGCCCCTCAGCTATGACATTCAGGTCGCCATCTGTCACAATCATGGCAATTTCAAGGATTCTGTCGGTCTCTGGTTGTAAACCAGACATCTCCATATCCACCCAAACTAAACGGTCATTCTTTCTTGTTGTACTCATCCCTATAATCTTCTCATGACATTTACTTTTTTGTTTATTTTAGGTCTCGTTTTGAGTGTTGCCACCCGCTACTACCTAGCTGGGCGACATATGCGTCACATTGCCAAGCATCGCCACGAGGTTCCTACTGATTTTGCAAGCAAAATCACATTACCCGAGCATCATAAAGCCGCGGACTACACGATGGCTAAATTACGCTTAGGCTTCATTGAAATTGCACTATCTGCTGCCATTTTGATAAGTTTTACCTTATTGGGTGGCTTGCAATACATCCATGAATTGACATTGGACATATTGGGCCCTGGGATTCTTCAGCAAATTACCCTCCTGATATCTATCAGTCTCATCACGGGCATCATCGATTTGCCATTTTCTTGGTATCGACAGTTCACCATCGAGGAACGATTTGGTTTTAACCGCATGACCCCTGCTCTGTTTTTCACCGATTTAATCAAAGGTGTTTTACTTGGGTTGGCAATTGGTCTGCCGCTACTGTGGGTAGTTCTGACATTGATGACTGAAGCTGGTGAATATTGGTGGGTTTGGACGTGGTTTGTCTGGGTGGCATTTAATGCCTTGATGCTTTGGTTATTTCCAACCTTCATTGCACCATTATTTAATAAGTTCAAACCACTCGAAGACGGTCCACTAAAAGATCGCATTGAAGATCTACTAAAACGCTGCGACTTTACTAGTCAAGGCTTGTTCATCATGGATGGCAGCAAGCGCAGTGCTCATGGCAATGCTTATTTCACGGGCATGGGCAAAGC
>CAYFKY010000045.1:0-7191 GCA_964343915.1 uncultured Polynucleobacter sp.
CAAGTCTTATCCATTTTTGGATTTGCTTGCTACGCTGCATCTTTAACGCTGATTCAATCAGAGTGGCACTTAAGTAATTTCGAGTCAGGTTTCTTAGCGAGTAGTTTTTTTATTGGTTACGTGCTTGTTGTGCCATTTGCCACAACCCTCACTGATCGCATCGACACTCGCCAAATTTATCTAGCAGGCGGTCTCTTAGCCAGCCTTGGGCTGTTTGGCATGGGCTACCTCTCCACTGATTTTCATGATGCGTGGTTTTTTCTGATGCTGCATGGTGCAGGCATATCAGCGACTTACATGCCTGGCCTCAAAATAATCTCTGACCGCGTCACCATGGGTGAGATTACTCGACACATTTCTTTTTACACAGCTTTTTTTGGCATCGGTAACGCACTCTCATATTTTGTGTCAGGTCTATTGATTACCCAATATGGATGGCGTGAGGCATTTTTAATCACATCCATGGGGCCTGCTCTTGCTGGCATCTTGGCATGGCTGGGTACTCAACGATTGGTTGGTGAAAAATCTTTTTTTGAAATTAAATTTGATCTAAAAGATGCATTCCCCATCTTGCGCTGGAAAAAAGTACTAGAAACAAAAGAAGCTCTGGGCTATATGCTGGGATACACAGCTCATAGCCTCGAGCTATTTGCATCAAGAGCCTGGTTGGTGGCATTTTTCGTCTACGCGGCCACGATTGCTAACCCAGAAAGCTCTTTTCCATTAACCGCAACAGTGATTGCGACATTGATTAATTTAATTGGTGTTCCCGCATCCATTATCGGCAACGAGATGGCATTAAGAATAGGTCGTCATCGTTGGGTTTACTGGGTGATGATTGGCAGCGCAATCAGTGGCATTTGCTTAGGGGCCTCATTGCATGCGCATTGGTCCATCATCATGCTGCTAGCTTTTATACATTCGATCTTCATCATGGCTGACTCTGCAACACTCACAGCAGGACTGGTGATCAGCGTCCCTCAAGAAATCAAAGGGGCCGCAATGGGACTTCACTCAGTGATGGGGTTCAGTGGTGGTTTGTTAGGGCCCGCGATTTTTGGCGCCACCTTAGACATCAGTAGAGCCATGGGTTACGACGGCTGGATGGCAGGCTATGCTTCAATTGTGGTGTGGGGATTACTTTTTGTGTTTTACACACAATTCTCACTTTGGAAAGTACAAAGGAAATCTTAAATGCGTCAAACACACACGAGCCTCTTTCCAATAGGATCAGTTTTAAGACACAAGAAAACAGGTGGACTCTACCAAGTCATTGGTCTTGCAAAGATCGAGGCTACTTTAGAGATGGCTTACGTCTACGAATCTAAACAAACAAACGATTATTGGGTTCGACCTCAAGCCGAAATGGAAGACGGCCGATTCGAGTTAGTGGATTGATTAGGCGCTCTTCTTTTTTGAAGAAATCAATATTCCAGCAACAATCAGCAAGAAAGCCACGCCATGAAATATCTGTGGCGCCTCACCCAGCAACGCCGCTGACATGATCGCAGCAAACAATGGAATTAAATTAGCAAAAAATGCGGCTAGCGATGGGCCCACTGCACTGACACCAAGCCCCCAACACCTATAAGCAATTAATGATGGACCAATCGCGATATAAATTAATAAGAGAACTGTCCAAAAGTTGATGTCTAACTGAATCTTATCAACTGCTATTTCATAACTTAAAAAAGTAACCGACCAGAACACACCAAACACCACTTGGGCCAATAGAAACTCAGCCCAATGCCACTGTCGCTCTGTACTCTTACCAGGGTGACTTAACATCCAACTGTAGAAACCCCAAAGTATGGTGGCTAACAAAATGAATAAATCACCAATCACCAACTTCACATCCAAGATGCTGAGCAAGTCGCCTCGAGATAAAACAATCACAACACCCAATAAAGAAATCACGGCACCAAACATTTGACGAGCTTGGGCTTTTTGTTGATAAAACAACGCGCCAATTAACAACATCCACATCGGCATACTGCCGCCAATTAATGTGACATTAATTGGGGTTGAAGTTTCTAAAGAAAGATATAACAAACTGTTGTAAGAGCCGACACCTAATAAACCTAGTAATAAGAAACGAATTTTGTTTTGCCATAGAACGCTATTGGTTTTAAAAACTCTCCAACCTAATGGCAAGAGTATTAAGGCAGCCAAGGACCAACGAATGCTATTGAGCATGATCGGCGATATTGTTCCGACAGCCAATCTCCCCACAATGGCATTACCCGCCCACAAAATGGTGGGTAAAACCATATAAAAGATGATGCGGGGAGTTAACGGGGTCATTTATAAAATGCAATAAATATCAAAGGTGGTGATGCTAGCATGTCATTGGCTCAGATCATGAGATTCATGGTGGGATTTTGCAAGATAATGCGAGTATCCTAAGACACCCATGATAGCTATTCTAGAAACCTTATGAATCAAGACGAACGAATCACCAACTTAGAAGTGAAACTGAGCTTTTCTGAAGATTTACTGGAAGAGTTGAATCAAACTATTTACAAACAGCAGCAGCAAATTGATGCCTTAGTGAAAGAAGTCAAAGCTCTGAAATTACAAATGGCTAGCAACTTACCCGCAGACGGCAACAGCGCCCGCGATGAAATACCGCCCCACTATTAATTAGGATTTTTGAGCCAAGCCTTCTATGGCTAGCACGTAGCCCTGCACACCAAAGCCCACCACAATGCCAGCAGCAACTGGTGAAATATAAGAGTGATGTCTAAATGCTTCACGAGCATGCACATTTGAAATGTGTACTTCGATCACAGGTAAACCATTCACAGCTGCGATAGCATCGTGCAAAGCCACAGATGTATGCGTGTAAGCACCTGGGTTAAATACCACGCCCTGCACCTTACCCGCCTTATAAGCCAAACCAGCCTCTTGGATCTTATCGATCAAAGGACCTTCATGATTGCTTTGCAAAAACTCAACATCGAACCCCAAACGCTTTGCTGCATCTGTGCATAAAGCTTCTACATCTGCCAAAGTTGCAGAACCATATTTTTCTGGCTCTCTTGTACCTAGCAGATTGAGATTTGGGCCGTTAAGGACGATGATTTTTTTCATAATGAATGAAGTATAGCGCTGATGTATTGATTCTTAAAGAGTTTACTTCCAGCGCTCACAGGTAATTTCAACTGTTCCCTGACCATTGCTGAGCATCAAATGGCCATCTTGTATGGTCGCCTGAATTTGCATCGTCCGCTCTGCCCAAGTTGCCAACTCTTGAGACAGGTCTGAAGAAACTCGGTACACGGATAACTTATCCATGCGCGTTAACTTATTTTCAATACCCTTCCACCAAACCTCTGCGGCATGATGATAGGCATACACCACCACTTTTTCTGATTTAGAGCAGGCTCTGCTCAGAGGTTTTTCTTCTGGTTGCCCCACCTCAATCCACAATCTTGTTTGTCCCGTGAAATCCTTTAGCCACACATCAGGCTCATCAGGATCAGATAATCCAGCACCAAACACCAACTGCCCATCCCCATTACATAGATCATTCAATTGGTGTGCATTAAAAGATAACGCCAATAAACGCATCATCATGCGCTCATCTGTCTCGCTGGGATGTCTTGCTAGAGTCAAACTATGGTCTGCATAATAGCCATGATCAATATCGGCCACAGATAAGTTCACTTTAAAAATTGTTGCTTTAATAGCCATGAATAGTTTTTTACTTTTATACGTGAAGACGCAATAGTCTGCGAAAATGACATTATGAAGCAATCACACGACCTAGACGAAGATCAAACCTACGAAAAACCGAGTAAATCGGAGATTAAGCGCCGTTTAGAGGCAAGGCAAAATCTTGCTGAAGAAATCAGCAAGATGACTCCTGATAAATGGAAACAAATGCCTTTGCCAGAAAGATTGCTAGAACCATTACAAGAGACCGCCAATGTTCGCAGCCATGGTGGTATCCGACGTCACATCCAATATTTAGGCAAAATTATGGGTGCCTTATCTGAGGCCGAAGTTGAGGCGATCAAGCAAGCGTTGATTGGCATTGTGGGTGCCAAAAAAGCCAGTAAGATGAAAATCTAAATAACGATTCAACTAGCAGGAGACTTTTCCATGAAAGTAATCAGCCAAAGTTTTGAGAATCAAACTGTTATTCCAGGTGAGTTTGCCTTTGCGATCAAAGATCCAGTTAATCACCTCACCTTATCTACCAATAAAAATCCTCACCTTGCTTGGTCTGATTTTCCTAAAGAGACTTTATCGTTTGCAGTGATTTGTCACGACCCTGATGTACCCAGCCAAGGCGACAACGTCAATCAAGAAGGCAAAGTGGTACCCGCCTCTCTAGCTCGCGTTGATTTTTATCACTGGGTATTGGTCAATATTCCTACCAATGTTCATAGCATTGAAGCGGGATCACACAGCTCTGCCATTACACCTAAAGGTAAAGCAGCCACTGCGAGTCCAGTTGGACTGGCTGGTATCAATGATTACACCGCTTGGTTCAATGGTGATGCTGAAATGGGCGGCAACTATTTTGGCTATGACGGTCCTTGCCCTCCATGGAACGATGAGATCAAGCATCACTATGTATTTACTGTGTACGCCTTAAACGTGGCATCCGTGCCACTCAGTGGAGCATTTACAGGGTCTGATGCTCTTGGCGCTATTAAGCCACACATCATCGATCAAGCCAGTATCACAGGGATTTATAGCCTGAACCCTCAGGTCAAGCTCTAAACTGTCCTGAACAAGCAGAAACGGGCTAATCAGCCTAAAATAGCGCCCGTGAATGCACCTTTCAATCCCTCGCTCATTCCGAGCTCTCCAAAGCTAGACTCATACCCTAAGTATTGGGCAGAGTGCTTTGGCACAGCTCCATTTCTACCGATGAGTCGTGCGGAGATGGAGAAGCTTGGCTGGGATAGTTGTGACATCATTATTGTCACAGGTGATGCCTATGTGGATCACCCTAGCTTTGGCATGGCCATCATTGGTCGCCTTCTCGAAGCACAAGGTTTTAGGGTTGGCATCATTGCCCAACCTGATTGGCAATCTGCAGACCCATTCAAGGTACTTGGCAAACCCAATCTATTTTTTGGCGTAGCAGCTGGCAACATGGATTCCATGATCAACCGTTACACGGCTGATCGCAAAGTGCGTAGTGATGATGCCTATACACCAGGCGGCATTGGCGGCAAACGCCCCGACCGTTGTTCATTGGTATACGCCCAACGATGTAAAGAAGCTTACTCTGATGTGCCGATTGTGATGGGTGGCATTGAGGCGTCACTGCGTCGTATTGCTCATTACGACTATTGGCAAGATAAAGTGCGTCGCTCAATTTTGATTGATGCCAAAGCCGATATCTTGCTTTACGGCAATGCCGAAAGAGCCGTCGTTGAAATCGCTCATCGTTTAGCCAAGGGTGAATCAATCGCTGATATTAATGATGTCCGTGGCACAGCCTTCGTCAGACGTCACCCTGCCCCCAACTTCACTGAAATCGATTCAAGCACTGTTGATATTCCTGGGGTGATTGATGCCCCAATCAATCCTTATCTAACACCGGATGAACAAGCTAAGGAACAAGGCAGCAGTTGTAAAAAAACAGACGGCACTCTAGAAGAGTCTGCATCTAATGCGCAACCGATTACCGTCGTTCCAACTGCAAAAAAACGTTTAGAGCGTGACACAACAGTCATCCGTTTGCCAAGCTATGAAGCAGTCAAACGCGATCCAGTTCTGTATGCCCATGCAAATCGCGT
Source organism: uncultured Polynucleobacter sp. (assembly GCA_964343915.1). Lineage (GTDB taxonomy): Bacteria > Pseudomonadota > Gammaproteobacteria > Burkholderiales > Burkholderiaceae > Polynucleobacter. Next base: position 5,763 of record CAYFKY010000045.1, read on the forward strand.
ATTGCACCTAGAAACAAATCCCGGCAATGCAAGAGCATTGGTACAGCAACATGGTGAAGGTGCTTCGATACGTGATGTGTGGCTAAATCCTCCTGCAGTGCCACTGACGACAGAAGAGATGGACTCGGTATTTGATTTACCTTATGCTCGCGCACCGCATCCAGCCTATGGAGACGCCAAAATACCAGCATGGGACATGATTCGTTTTTCTGTGAACATCATGCGTGGTTGTTTTGGGGGCTGCACCTTCTGCTCGATCACAGAGCACGAAGGTCGCATCATTCAGAACAGATCCTCCAACTCAATCATTAAAGAGATTGAAGATATTCGGGATAAGGTTCCTGGTTTCACGGGCATCATTTCTGACTTAGGTGGGCCTACTGCCAACATGTACAGAATTGCGTGCAAATCAAAAGAGATTGAAGCGCACTGCCGTAAACCATCCTGTGTTTATCCAGACATTTGCCCGAACCTCAATACCGATCACACACCGCTGATTCAGCTGTATCGTCGCGCAAGATCATTACCTGGCATTAAGAAAATATTGATTGGCTCAGGTCTTCGCTATGACCTAGCTGTGAAGGCGCCTGCATACATCAAAGAATTAGTCACCCACCATGTAGGTGGTTACCTCAAGATTGCTCCTGAGCACACAGAGCAAGGTCCTTTATCAAAAATGATGAAGCCTGGCATGGGTGCTTACGACAAGTTCAAAGAGTTATTTGATAAATACTCTAAAGAAGCAGGTAAAGAACAGTATTTGATTCCTTACTTCATTGCAGCCCATCCTGGCACCAGCGATGAAGATATGATGAATTTGGCTATTTGGCTTAAGAGAAATGGCTTTAGGGCAGATCAGGTCCAAACTTTCTATCCATCTCCTATGGCAACAGCCACAGCGATGTACCACACCAATAAAAATCCGTTACGCAAAGTAACCCGCGAGAGTGAGACTGTCGATATTGTGCGCGGTGAAAAACGCCGTCGTTTACATAAAGCATTTTTGCGCTATCACGATGCTAACAATTGGCCATTACTACGCGAGGCTCTTAAGAAAATGGGTAGAGCCGATCTAATTGGTAATGGTAAGCATCATTTGATCCCTAACTACCAACCAAACACCGATGGCACTTACCAAAGTCCACGCCGCAAAAACTCATCATTTGGTAAACCAACTGCCAGTGCAGTAGCTCATAACCCTAGAGACTTTTCCGTACCGCAAAAACCGGCTAGAGGGAAAATCCTGACCCAACATACTGGACTACCACCTCGCGCTGGCACCGGTATTAAAAATGGTGGCAAAGGAGTCGCCAGTCCTGGTGGCAGACCATCACGCCCTGGGGTAAGTAGCAATGCCAGACCTACAGCAAGAACCAAGAGTGGCGTGAAAAAATAAAGTGGAAAATGATTCAATTAAAAACCCCGCAAC
>CAYFKY010000046.1:0-7042 GCA_964343915.1 uncultured Polynucleobacter sp.
TGGTACAAAGAAACAGGTTCTGGCATGGGTCCAGCTTTAAATACAGCCTCAGGCATGAATGGTTACATTTTGTCAGACCGCGCTACATGGCTCACTTTTAAAAACCGTGGTGATTTAACAGTTTTAGTTCAAGGCGATCCAAAGTTATTCAATCAGTATGGCGTGATGTTGGTGAGCCCTCGTAAACACTCACACGTGAAGCACGTTGAAGGCCAAGCATTCATTGACTGGATTATTTCTAAGGAAGGTCAAGCAACGATTGCAAGCTATAAAGTAGGTGGCGAGCAACTGTTCTTCCCGAATGCTAAATAAGTATTAACTTTTACAGTTTTATCATTTATCTATAGCCCCGCCGTCATGCGGGGCTAAAAACCATTAAGCTAACGCCATGTTCACAGCTTTCAGCGATGCTTTTTCTTTACTAGAAACAATGGATGCCAATTTAATTGGCATTGTTCTTGTTTCTTTACAAGTTAGCATCACTGCCCTCTTCATTGGCTGCATCTTGGGTATGCCTTTAGGAGCATTGATTGCCATTAAAAATTTCCCAGGCAGACAAGGCATTGTTGTTGTTCTAAATAGTCTCATGGGGGTTCCAACAGTGATTGTTGGCGTTGTGATTTATTTATTACTTTCAAGAACTGGTCCCCTAGGTGAATTAAATTGGTTATTCACTCCCAAAGGAATGATATTGGCGCAAAGCGTTCTTACCACGCCACTGATTGCTGCACTCACGCGTCAAACCATTGAAGACGCCTGGCACATCCATGGTGAAACCATGTCAGCACTGCGCTTACCAGTTCTAGCAAAGCTGAAATGGCTCATGTGGGATTGTCGCTTCTCCCTATCCATTGCGTTATTGGCAGGTTTTGCCAGAGCCATTTCCGAAGTGGGCGCGGTGATGATTGTGGGTGGCAATATTGATCGCGCAACACGCACCATGACAACTGCTATTGCACTTGAAACCAGTAAGGGTGACTTGCCTCTGGCTCTAGCTCTTGGAATAGTCTTATTGGGAGTGGTTCTATTAGCTAACTTAATGACCTCCGTCATTAAATCTATTGCTGAGCGTCGCTATGGTTAATACTCAGCCAATGATTGCTCTCCATAACATCAGCGTATCTAGAGATGAGCGACAAATACTATCTATTTCAGCGCAGATACCAACAAGCGGCATCACAGCAGTAATAGGCCCTAACGGTTCAGGCAAGACAACCTTACTCAAACTTTTACATGGCTTGATTGAGGCGGATGAAGGCACCTACTCCCCTGGAGCCAAAGAACTTGGCTCTGCACTGGTCCTACATCACACACCACTCATCAAGGCGAGCGTTCGAAGTAATTTAGCCATGGTGAAAGATAGCTCTTCAGACATCAATATCACTGAAAGTGATATTGATAATGCACTCGCATCAGTTGGCTTGAGTCACTTAAAGAATCAGTCAGCCATTAAGTTGTCTGCAGGAGAGCGTCAGCGCTTAAGCTTGGCACGCGCAAAATTACAACAGCCTCGTGTGATTTTGCTCGATGAGCCAACTGCTAATTTGGACCCTAGCACCACAGAACAAGTAGAAGCCATTATTAAAAATCTAGCTCTAAATGGTTGCGGGGTCATATTTACCTCCCACCACCTAGGACAAGTGCAATCACTCTCTGATCAAGTGATTTTTTTAGCTGATGGCCAGTGTCGAGAAGTTTCAAATACGGAAAACTTCTTTAAGCATCCGCAGTCAGACCAAGCCAAGAAATTTATCGCCCGAGAATTAGGCTGGAAATAAATAATGCCGCGAAGCGGCATTATTTATGTTTCATTTTTCTTTGAGTTTTGTCTCAGTTGCTTCTGCTTAATTCAAGTCTTGAATCAATGAAGCCAAAGTTTCCGCTGGCAAAGACTCCACATGGAATGGATACTCTTTGTGATCACAGCCTACCTTCATCTGCGCACCGCCTTTTAGCGACTTTCTCATATCGTCAGTCAACTCAAATCTTAAGAAGTGAACTGATGATGTTTTCTCTGCAGTGGTGCGATCAAGATCTTCGTTGGCAATGGCATACACTCGAGGTTGACCTTCCACTTCAATGAAAACACGATCTTCTACGCCAATTAGTTTGGCTAACGCAATCTTGCGATCCGCCTCATTCACATATTCCAACTTCATGGTTACTTTGAAGTTAGTGCCATCAGGCACTAGAGCATTGTAGGTATCCATCTCATCCTGAATACCCTCGTCTTCAAAGATTTTTTCAACACGTAACATTTCTTGTATTTGATACTGCATCAAGAATTTGTTTTCGAAAATCATATTGAGATGCTCCCCCAACATGACTGTTCTCTTTTTGCGCTCTGCAATTGCTTGCTGACGCATCTCTGGGCGCGCTTTGTAATAAGCTTCTAATGTTAAGAGTTCTTCGCGCTTAATTTTTCCCATTGTTGTCTCCATCTACCCACTCCTAATAATGTTGATTAAAGGCCATACGCCTTAGCCAAAAGAGAAATTGGATGAGCCATTTGTGACTTCTTCATGCCATTCTCTTCAATACCTTGCTCAATATGATGACCAGCTAGCTGACAATCAGAACTAATGAAGTCTGGCTCTGTACTTGCCATGTTTTTAAACACTGGCTTACCGATCTTCATTGCAGTCTTATGAAACTCTTTCTTGACACCCCAAGTACCAGCGTGTCCCGAGCAACGCTCCACAACGTTGACTTCAGTACCCGGAATCATCTGAAGAGTTTCTGCTGTTTTCTTACCAACGTTTTGCACACGCAAATGGCATGGCACGTGATAACTTACCTTGCCTAACTCAACTTTAAAGTCGGTTTTTAGCAAGCCATCTTTATTACGCGCTATGAAGTACTCAAATGGATCCCACATTGCGTCTTTAACTAGTTGCACATCCTCTTCATCAGGGAACATTAATGGCAACTCTTGTTTAAACATCAATGTGCATGATGGAATTGGTGTCACGATGGCATAACCTTCTCTAGCCAACTTCACCAATTGTGGAATGTTGATGTCTTTGTTCTTAGCCACAGACTCAAGATCACCTAACTCCAACTTAGGCATACCGCAACAAGCATCCTTCTCCACTAACTTGTATGGAATCTCGTTGTGAGCCAAGAGTTTCAATAAATCTTGACCAATACCTGGTTCGTTGTAATTAATAAAACATGTTGAATACACGGCGACTTTGCCAGGTGTTTTCTCACCATCTTTCACCGGCCAAGCAGCGGACTCTTTAGCCACTTGTTTGAATGTTTGTGGAGCGTAGCTAGGAATCCAAGCATTCTTATCAACACCCAAAGTTGCTTCCATGACATTACGCATCACTTTAGTACTGTTCACAGCATTCACAGTTTGCGTCACGATTGGAATACCAGCAAAGCTTCCTAATTTATCTGTTGAAGATAAAACGTTATCTCTAAAGCTTGTTTCACCGTTCTTGTGCTTAATCGCTTTAGCACGCAACATCAAGTGCGGGAAGTCCAAGTTCCACACGTGTGGTGGTGTGTATGGGCACTTTGTCATGTAACAAAGATCACACAAATAGCACTGATCAACTACCTTGTCGTAATCCTTCTTATCCACACCATGAACTTCACCATCTTCGGTGGCATCAACCAAATCAAATAGTGTTGGAAACGAACCACATAGGCTCACACAACGACGGCAGCCGTGGCAAATATCAAAAACGCGTTCCATTTCTGCATTGAGAGAATCTTGATTGTAAAAATCAGGATTCTTCCAATCCAATGCATGTCTAGTTGGAGCTTCTAAGTTACCTTCACGTTGACTCATGATCTCGTTCCTTTTGTATTTTTATTTGAGAAATCTTCCATGAATAAGACTCTTTATGAGAGCTCCGAGGTGAAACCTCAGAGCTCCTTAAAAAGCCTTAATTAAGCACCTAGTGCCTCAAGAGCTTTTTGGTAGCGGTTAGCGTGTGAACGCTCTGCTTTTGCCAAAGTTTCGAACCAGTCAGCAATCTCGTCGAAACCTTCATCACGAGCGATCTTGGCCATGCCAGGATACATATCTGTGTACTCGTGTGTTTCACCGTGAATAGCTGCCTCTAGAGCCTCTTTTGGTGTACGACCAGGCATACCTGTACCAGGCTCACCTGCGCCACCTTCAATCAAGAACTCCATGTGACCATGTGCATGGCCTGTTTCGCCTTCAGCTGTAGAACGGAACAAAGCTGCAACATCATTTTCACCAGCGATGTCACACATGTTCGCGAAATACAAATAGCGACGGTTAGCTTGAGACTCACCAGCAAATGCGTCTTTCAAGCTTTGCTCAGTTTTACTACCCTTTAATGTTGGCATATTTCACTCCTATCGATAGATTGAACTTATAAGTCGGTTACGATAGCTATGTACGTCATAAAAATTAAGTTTTCATAGCTATCAAACAAGACAGGCGTAGTTTATGTCTAAAACAGATCGATAGTTAAATTGTATTTATTAATTTTAATGATAGTTTTTAACTAATATGGAATTAATTCCATAACCTATTGTTTTTAAATGGATTTAAATTATTTTTTGCTAGCCACTAGCATTGTTGCTTTGGCTGAAATTGGGGATAAAACCCAACTTTTATCCTTGATGCTGGCCGCTAGGTACAAAGATCACCATTGGGCGATTATTGGCGGCATTTTTATTGCCACCATCTTGAATCACGCCCTCGCTGCTTTACTAGGTAGCGCTGTTTCAGCATGGTTAAGCCCTGATGTCATGCGCTGGATTCTAGGAGCTGGATTTATAGGGTTGGGATTATGGCTACTCATCCCCGACAAGTTAGACGGAGATGAAAACACTCCTAGCACTCATAGCGCCTGGAAAATATTTACCATCACCACGTCATTATTTTTCATGGCAGAAATGGGCGACAAAACCCAAGTTGCTACTGTGGCTTTAGGAGCTCGCTATGATGATTTACTGGCAGTGGTAACAGGCACAACAGTTGGCATGATGCTTGCAAATGCTCCTGCTGTTTGGTTGGGCAAGAAATTTACCAGGGCCCTACCGATCAAATGGGTTCACAGCATTGCTGCAATTATTTTTATAGCAATTGGTGTGGGCACTTTACTGGTTCAGTATTAATCTGATGCTAACAATGCATTGGCACAACAATTAAATAGTTTGAGAGACACCTAATGGCAAGAACAGAAACACCCATCACCTTTTTAAGAAGTGATTACAAAGAGCCTGCTTACACCATCAAATCTGTTGACTTAGATATTGCACTGATTCCTGCGAGAACCATTGTGGTCAATCGCATGACCATGGAAAGAGCCGCTGGTAGTCAAAACCAACCATTGGTACTCCACGGCGAAGAACAAGAACTAGTGAGTGTGCGCGTTAATGGCGAGATTGTTCGTGAGTATGAATTAACGCCTCACAGCTTGACGCTGCATAACTTACCAGACAGCTTTGAATTAAGCATCACCAGCGCCAATGCACCAGATAAAAATACTTCACTAATGGGGCTCTATGTCTCCAATGGTAATTTCTTTACACAATGTGAAGCTGAAGGGTTTCGTAAGATCACTTATTTCTTAGATCGCCCAGATGTAATGGCCACTTACCAAGTCACATTGCGTGCATTAAAGAATGATTTCCCAGTACTGCTATCAAATGGCAACCTCATCAAACAAGAAGAGTTAGGTAATGGCTGGCATAGCGCTGTTTGGCAAGACCCATTTCCAAAACCATCCTACTTATTTGCTCTCGTAGCTGGCAAGCTGCAAGCTATTCAACGAACCATTAAAAGTCAATCTGGCAAAGACAAACTTTTACAAGTATGGGTTGAATCAAAAGACTTGGACAAAACCCAACACGCCATGGATTCTTTGATTGCTTCCATTAAATGGGATGAGCAGCGCTTTGGTTTAGAGCTAGACCTAGATCGCTTCATGATTGTTGCTGTTGGTGACTTCAATATGGGAGCGATGGAGAACAAAGGTTTAAACATTTTTAATACTAAATTTGTTTTAGCCAATCCGGAAACAGCCAGCGATGTGGACTACGGCAACGTTGAGAGCGTTGTGGCTCATGAGTATTTCCATAACTGGACCGGTAATCGCGTGACATGCAGAGACTGGTTCCAGCTATCTCTCAAAGAGGGCTTAACAGTTTTTAGAGACCAAGAGTTCTCAGCCGATCAAATGGGCAGCGAGTCAGGTCGTGCCGTAAAACGCATTGAAGATGTGCGCTTACTACGCCAAGTACAGTTCCCAGAAGATGCGGGCCCAATGGCCCACCCTATTCGTCCAGACAGTTATCAAGAAATTAATAACTTCTACACCGTCACTGTTTACGAAAAAGGTTCCGAGGTCGTGCGCATGCAACAAACTCTATTGGGTCGCGAGGGTTTCCGTAAAGGCATGGACTTATATTTCAAGCGCCACGATGGGCAAGCGGTCACATGCGATGACTTTGTTGCGGCAATGGCCGATGCCAATCAAAAGGATCTTTCTCAATTTAAGCGCTGGTATAGCCAAGCTGGTACACCACGCGTCAAAGTTGAAGAATCCTTTGTTGCCGGCACTTATCAAGTGACCTTGACACAATCCTGTCCAGCAACACCTGGGCAAGATAAAAAAGAGCCCTTCCACATTCCATTGCTGTACCGCTTGATTGGAGAAGGTGGAAATACAGAGCAATTGTTTGAACTAACAGAAGCAACACAAACTATTAAAGTCACAGGGCTTACTAAGAAACCTGTTTTATCCATCAATAGAAACTTTTCAGCACCCATCGTTTTAGATTTCGAGCAACCAGAATCTGAATTACTCACCTTGCTCAAAGAAGATGATGACGCCTTCAATCGTTGGGAAGCAGCACAAAAGCTCTTCATGAGAAGCATCCTAAATGGCAAACCACTCGATACTGAACTGGTCACTGCGCTCAAAGATATATTGCGCAACCCTGATTTAGATCCAGCCTTCAAAGATTTACTCTTTACATTACCAGCCGAGAGTTATCTGTATGAACAAGTGAGCGTGATTGACCCTCAAGCCATTCACTTAGCGCG
>CAYFKY010000047.1:0-7022 GCA_964343915.1 uncultured Polynucleobacter sp.
ATCACTGGCAAATAAACATAATTCAAACCCAAAGCCTTAGCAGCCACTTCCACCTCTGCACTCAATGGCTGAGTTGGACCGCCCTCACCATCTGGACGATTGTTAATGATGCTTTTGTAACCTTGACGAGCAATCTCAGCGACATCTTCAGGCCCTATTTGACCTAAAGTACCAAATTGATCTGTATGACAAGCGATTTGAAGTGGCATGCCACATCCTCCCGTGTTTGAATGATAAGTTGAACTATTACCGGCTATTACAGGTTCGCATGGCGGAGGAAGTAACCTCCATTGCAAGTACTTCATTGCCAATGCTGCACCAACCACAAATGCTGCAAACGCAATGAATGAATTAATAGCCAAAGTAGAGATGCCCGTTAAACCCTGACCAATGGTGCAACCCATCGCAGTCACACCACCAATACCCATTAACATCCCACCAATTAGATGATTACCAGTGTCCTCAGCATTTCTGAAGCTTTCCCAATGGAAAGTTTTAGTCGCCAAAGAGTAAATCAAGGAACCAATCACCAAACCAAATACAGAAATAATGCCTAAGGTAATTTTTTTACTTGTGTCACTGAAGAAAGTTAACCACTCAATCACATATGCATAAGGAGCCACATAGGTCAGACTTTCCATACGACCACTATTAGTCGCCACGAATACTTCTTCTAGAGTATTGGGATCTTCTGCCACATGGCCCAAAGATCCAGAAATCCACCAAATCGCCACAATGGCACCACCCACACCAAAGCCAGCCAATAGATTATTAAAGTTCCAAAAATCTTTTCTAGCTAAGGCAAAGGTCATGAGTGCCGAACCTAAAACCAAGGCAAGGCCAAGTTGCAAACTATTTTTAGCAATGCCCCATTGCGCCGCCAATACGCTTGGCAAGTCTTGTGATGTCGATAGCGTCAAAGCAACTGAATCAACGGTATTAACTCTAAGAACACCAAACACCCCCTTGAGGGTCATGTAAGAAGACAAAGCCAAGGTCAAAAAAACCACCAAAGACTTTAAGTTACCAGCACCAATACGAATTAATGTTTTGCTGCCACAACCTGAAGCCAAGACCATACCAAAACCAAACATCACGCCACCAACAATCGTTGATAGCCAAGTCAGCCTTGCACCGGTATAAATGGATTTACCTGGATCAATCACACCTAGATAGCCCATCAGACCGACACCAATCATGGCTACACCAATGGCCAATAACCATTGGCGCATGCGAGTCCACTCGCCCATCACCATCAAGTCGGTCACTGCACCCATGGTGCAAAAGCGTGTTTTTTGCAAAACAATGCCCAAAAGCACTGTGACCGCAAAGGTGGTCCAGATAACATTACTTGCAACAGTATTTAAATCAATTTCAGGCATAGTAGATATAGATAGAGCTCAAACCTTGTAAGCCTGCCATTTTATGGCATTTTTGTAGTTTGACTCTTGAGATACTCTTGGTCACTAAATCGTGGCACCCAATGCGGCTTATAAATCACAAACACAGCCAAGAGCATCCCTGATAGAGAACCTTCGGTGAACGACAAGATCAATAAGGCCACAAACCAATCAATGATGTCCATGGAGAGCCCCATGCTGGCAGGCCAGAAAGTTTGATGCCAAATCATTAAGGCGGCAGCAGGAAGAATGACGCTTAATACGCCGGCAACATAACCATGGCCAAAAATAAAGATGAATAAATGTTTAGGCAAACAGCCGCCAATAATGCGCATCACGCCACATGCACACATGGCTGGCATCACACCTAACACTAGAAATTGGCGCAATGCATGATCCAAAGTCCAGCCGCTGACCAAAGCCACAATAGTGGTCACCCCAGCCAACATCACAATTGCTGGCCTTAAGCCATACATAGCTACCAGCAATGAAGCACCGAAGAACTGGAATGACAAACCCACCAACGCTTCTTCAGCCATCCCTGGCAAATGAGCTCTAATATTCCAAGCCAAGCCTAGGGCAACAATACCGCCCAATACAGAATTTAGAACTTCTGGGCGAATAAGTACTTTCCAATGATCCTTGGAGAAAGCCCAAAAAAGAATAAGACCGGAAAGTGCTAGTGATAAACCGGTCATATTCATCATTTAGATCTCCTTATGCAGCAAACCCAGGGTTGCCTTTGGCGCCTTCAATCTTAGGCATATTCAAAGACTTGGCTTTGACTGTCTTGATATCTCTGAGGTATTTAGCCACCACATCCCAGATTGGCTCACCGCCTGCAGCTTTCGCCTCTTCTGCCACCGGAGCCCAACCAGCCACTTTGTATGTCTTGTTAGGATCAATCAGTTGGCCGTTCAACATCATGTTGCTAATGCGTTTACCGGCTTCACCTGTTGGGTTGATAGCGTATTGCAAACCACCAACACGCACCATGTCACCACCTTGTTGGTAGTATGGATCTGGATTGAAGAGGTTGTCAGCAATATCTTCTAACACCGTCTTGATCATGTCGCCTTTCATCATCGTCACAGTGGTCCATGGATAAGTGATCGCCGTTTGGTCTAAGACATGTTCCATCGTAATGGCTTGACCTGGCAATAAGGATGTTCCCCAACGGAAGCCTGGAGAGAATGCTATTTCTGCATTCTTGACAGCCATCAAACCATCCAAAATCAATTGGTCAAAGCTGCCGTTAAAGTTACCACGACGATAGAGCAAGCCCTCTGTCACAGCCAACTTCTCACCCAACTTAGACTCGTAAGGAGCGCGGATCTTATCAATCAACTTATTCATGGCAGGATCTGCAGGAATCATGTCTGAGAACACTGGCAATAACTTGTAACGGAAATCAGCGACCTTGCCACCGTTCACCTTGAAATCCAACACGCCTAAGTACTTACCATTCGAACCAGCGTTTGTAACCAGAGTCACACCACCAGCATTTTTAACTTTCACAGGTGTTGGTACACCATCATGCGTATGACCACCCATGATGGCATCGATGCCCGTTACACGACTAGCCATCTTCAAGTCAACGTCCATACCATTGTGAGATAGAACGACAACTACTTTGGCACCTTTGGCGCGAACCTCGTTCACCATCTTTTGCATATTCTCGTCTTGAATACCAAAAGTCCAATTAGCGACCATGTAACGTGGATTAGCAATCGGTGTGTATGGGAAAGCTTGGCCAATCACTGCCACTTTCACTCCATTCATTTCACGGATCACATACGGATCAAATACTTGGTCACCAAAATCATTGGTTTTGATGTTTTGAGCCAAGAATGAAATCTTGCCTTTGAAATCTTTTTCTACAATCTCTTTCACGCGCTCTTCACCAAGAGTCATCTCCCAGTGTGGCGTCATGATGTCTACACCTAAAGCCAAACAGGCATCCACCATGTCTTGACCATTCGTCCACAACGAAGTACCAGAACCTTGCCATGTATCACCACCATCCAATAGCAATGAACCAGGACGGCTTGCCTTCATCTTCTTCACCAACGTGGCCAAGTGAGCGAAACCACCCACCTTGCCGTACATGGCAGCCGCTTTTTCAAAATCTAAATAAGTAAACGCATGCGCCTCGCGTGTACCTGGCTTGATGTTATGAGCCTTCAATAGATGCTCGCCCACCAAGTGAGGCGTTTTACCCAACTGCGCACCAAAGCCCAAGTTAACATCAGGCTCACGGAAATAAATTGGTTTTAATTGCGCATGACAGTCAGTGAAATGCAGAAAGTGCACATTACCAAAACGAGGCAAATCATAAAACTGATTGGCCGCAGACTGAGCATTTGAATAATCTGAATTCAACGCCATGCCGCCCGCTGAGGCAACCGCTAAAACTTGCAAAAACTCTCTACGATTCATTGACATAATATTTCCTATATATAAAAAAGACCGCAATATCAGCTGATATGCGGTCTTTATCTTTTCCCAACTTACTTATTAACTGGTGACTCTGGGTCCAACAATAGAGCCATCACATGACGCATTTGATCTTCATTTAACAACTTGAAGTGTCCAATGCGTGGCATATTGCTGCATGCGTTATAGGCTTTAGCGTTATAGATCTTTCCCCATGTGTACTGAACCACATCCACAGAATTGCCGCGAATCTTGCCGTAATTCCATAGTGATGGACCGATGTTGCCGTGAGAAATTTCTTTCTTATTGATTTGGTGACAGTTATAGCAACCACCACCAATCACCGTGTCAGCCGTGTCTGTCCATGTAGCACCGCGACCACTTTGAGCAATCTTCTCGCCCTCTTTCCAGTCACCTAGATATTTACCGTCTGATGGCAACTTGATAGTTGCCATATTGGCTTTTTCAATCGCTTCACGTTTCTTGGCATCACCCTTACCACCCAAGGTTGCAGGATCAGAGCAAAACTTTTGAGTCTCATCGCGATCTAGACGATCCATGCCGGCAATACCGTTTGCCTTAAAACTTGCAGCATGATCTTTTTCAAACTTGCTTTGTGCCATCACAGAGGCACTTGCAATGACTAAAGCTGCTGAAACTAATAAATTAATTTTTTTCATCTTCATCTCCCGCGGCTTAGCGCTTCAATCCTGGCGTATTCATTTCTCCGCCATTCGCTTTAACACCCATATACACTGATAAAGCAATCGTTACATCAGATATATAAATAGGCTCTGGGAAACGTTGTTGACGATAGCAGTCATTCAAGCGACGCTGCATGGTCCAAAAGTTACCACTTGATACGCGATAAGCTGGCCAGTAACCAAAACCTAAAGCCGCACCCTTTTGTGTTGTGATGTTTGGCAAATCTTGCAAACGGATACGCTTGCCATCTTCACCATGGCAAGAGGCACAAGAGAAGTCCATTGGGCCACCTTGGTAATAGAAGGCCTTCTCACCCATGGCATACATTTCTTTTTCTTTAGGGTGCTTGTTAGGCACGTTGATCTTCATGCCTTTTGAATGAGTCACTACATAAGCCACAACTGCCTCAACATCTTTGCGCTTACCCTTTTCAAAGCCAGCACTGATGATTTCTTTAGGGTCATAGCCTTGCAACTTTTCCATACAAGTAATGATGCGTGACTCTAAATCTTGAACTTTATTAGTATCTTTAAAGTAACGAGGCAACTCAGCAGCCGCTCCCTTCACCACGCCAGGACCTTTACCTAAATCACATTTTTCTAATGTGGCATTTTTAGGGCCCATGGCCTTTTTCCAAAGATCTTCACCTGCTGCTTCATATAACTCAGACGGATTACCGTCAGCGATCATTTCGCGATATTTAGCAATATCATCAGTCGCACTTTGAGCCATAGCCACACCGGCTAAAACAGTCAAAGAGACTAATAAAGCACTCTTCATTCTCACCTTCATTTTTGCTCCTCTAAAAACAAAACCCCGCCATTCATTTCAAGATTAGCGGGGCTTTATTCACATACAAATTAGCTAATTTTTGCTTCGTCTGTACGTTTGTCGTTTTTATTATCCACCCAAGTGATGCTCACTGTGTCGCCCTTAGCGCCACCTTTGAACTTAAAGTTCAAGAATGGGTCTTTAGAAACTGCTGGGCCAAATTGGGCTTCAAATACTTGCTTACCTTTACATGTCGCTGTCAAAGTTGTGATGTGATGCGCAGGAATTACTTTGCCTGATGCATCTTTACGTTGACCTGTTTCCATGTCGTGCTTCATCAAAACTTTAACGTCTACTACGCCACCATTCTCTTGGGCACGTACGCGCATTGGATCTGCCATTTTTATTTCCTTTCAGTACTAATTAGTCAGTTAAATGAATTTGTGTGGGCTGGTTATTAACCGCCGCAACCACCTAAAGTCACCTTAACTTCTTTTGTTGTTACATACCATTTGCCATCCGCCTTAACCAAAGCGTGCACGTTTGATGTTTGACCCATCTTTACGCGTGATGCCACAAATGCCTCAGAATCTGCTGTCAAAATGAATTGCGCTGCTAATGCGCTTGGGTTCTTTTCAACCAAAATCGCCATTTGCTGTGTCTTTGGCAATGTTGATGAAATACCTACTGGCACAACTGCACCGTTTTCTGCGATATCAGGAGCGTTAATAGTGATTGCTGATGATTTATCAGCTGATGAACCACCCAATGACTTCAATACATCGTCCAATGACTTTGCATCAAATGCTACTTTATTCCACTCAGCTGCTTCAGCTTGAGAAATCAAGCCAGTTGCTGCCATCAAACCAATGATTGCTGTTAATCGCAATGCTTCACGACGTTTTAGGTTCATACGAACTCCTTCTTAAAAAACTAAATTTCAAAAAATTTTTGAATACTTATCCATCTTAATACTTTATTTGCCAGTAAGCATCCACCTTACAAGCACTTCAATATCCCCCTCAGGCACGTGGGCATGTGGCGGCATAGGAATAGCGCCCCATGTACCAGCACCACCAACCTTCACCTTCTTCTGCAACTTGCTCATGGCATCGGCTTGACCTTTGTATTTAGCGGCAACCTCTGAGATCGCTGGGCCAATAGCACGGCTAGCTGGAGCATGACAGGTTGAACAATTATGCTTTTTAAATAAGCCTTCTGGCGTAATAGATTCAGCAGCTGACATATTGACCGCCATCAAACCTTTACCAGGCAACTTCGCCAATGGTGGTTTTGTTGTATCTGCGCCACGGAATGGACCATACGGTCTATTTTGCAACGCAAGATTTTCATGAGCATTACGGGCGTAATCAGGCAAAGTTGAGCCAATCGTCACATGCTTAGCGCAATCAGACATACATGCAGTAGCTTTAACGTCTGGCTTACCACCCTCATTCCACATGCCGTGAGCTTGAGTCATACCGTTGCGGTTGGGCATTAACTTTTGCACTTCAGCAATGTTTTGATCGCTCAATGTAAAGTCTTCTGGAACGATTTCAGCCATTGATAAAACATATCCTAATACTGCATAGGTATCATCAACAGTCAATGTTCTTGGCGCATTCCATGGCATCGCACGATGGATGTAATCCCACAGTGTTGATACCGTTGCCACTTTCATCAAAGTAGTTCTTTGAGGTTGCTTTTCAC
>CAYFKY010000048.1:0-6854 GCA_964343915.1 uncultured Polynucleobacter sp.
TCTTGAATTTCTACCTGGATTTCCCCGTCTGAGAATCTACCCACTTCGGCTTTGCCTAAAGGTAGTTGAAGGTGGTCGGTGACGGCTTTAGCTAAAGCAGGATTAGCGTTGCCTGTAAAAACCATCATGGTCTCATGTTGCATGGGGCCTCTTGTCATATTTGGTATTTTTGATTGAGTAGTTAGATTATGCGACAAGTGTTGGCAGGGGAAGAAGGATTCGAACCTTCGCATGCCGGAATCAAAATCCGGTGCCTTAACCAGCTTGGCGACTCCCCTCTCGCATCTACTCCTATGAACTTGGATTGTATGACGGATGGCGATGAAGCCCTCTTACTACAAACCCGATCCATTGATTAGGTAATTGATTTAGCAAAATTTTAGCTAAGTTTGGCTCAAGTGCTGCAAAAACGCTGCTACCTGATCCAGACATCCTTGGGCTCGATAACGGAGCCTTTTGGTTTAGCCACTCTAATGCTGCTGCAACTTCCTGATACTTTTGAACCACCACCTTTTCGCAATCGTTACTGCCGAATTGGTCTAAGTTTGCTGATTCAGTAAAGTCTGACATTGTAACGGCTGGGTGATTTCTAGTCAAATTAGGGCTTTTAAAGATGTCGACAGTCGGAATGTGAACCTTTGGGTATATGACTAAGAGAGTGGTTTCTGGCAATTCAATGGGGTGCAGTATTTCGCCAATACCTTCAGCAAATGCATTTTGACCCAGCAAGAAAAATGGAACATCCGCGCCTAGCTGAACACCTAAATTCATTAGTTCTTGGCGAGTTAAGCGAGTATTCCATAGCTCATTGAGACCCCAAAGCACGGTGGCTGCATCTGAAGAGCCCCCTCCGAGACCAGCTCCCATGGGGATATTTTTTTGTAAATGAATACTGCATCCAAGAGGGGTCTTGGTGACATTTTTAAGTAATTGGGCGGCGCGTATTACTAAGTCGTCTTCGGGTTTTACATTAGCGGGGCCGTTGGTTCTGATGATGGTTCCATCAGCTTTGCAATCAAGAGTAATGTGGTCTTCTAAATCAATGAGCTGAAATACTGTTTGAAGAAGGTGGTAACCATCAGGTCTTTGACCAACGATGTGTAAAAAGCGATTAACTTTCGCAGGTGCTCTTAATTGAAGTTGACTAATCATCAATGGGTTCAAAAATTAATTTAATTTCAATGGCGCCTGAGGAGGAGTTACGTTTTAAGTCCATTTTCTCAAGTTGATTCTTGGAGGTCCACTTAAAGGCCATGAGCCAGCCATCCTGAATCATTTTGCTGGTGCGAAATTGTTCGTCACGCTCAATGCTTGCAGGGGCACCAGTTCTGGCTTCTCCGCTTAGCCATTTAGACAAACCCCTAGCCGGTAGTGGTAGACCTAAATAACCTTGTACCAAAGAGTCTGCGTCGTGAGCCTCAAAGACCTTATCGCCATCTTCTAGTTTGGCGCCGGACGGTGTGATGGTAATTTTTGCCATAGCACCACCAATTGGATTTCTAATATCCAAAATATCGATTTGCGATTCACTAGTTAGGGTGAAAGATCCGCTCCCGCCATTATTAGTATCTTTACCTTGTACTTTGACTGAGAATCGACCGTCCCAAATTTTTTCTTTCATGATATTGGTTGGGGTCCGATCGGGCCACAAACGAGACAGTGTTTCTTTAAGAGTCTTGTTATTGGCATCCAAGCTTTCAGCTTTACGCCACGCATTATCTGCGCCAACTTTATCGCCTGTAGACCACAATGCTTCACCTAAGTGGGCGCCAATCTCTGCTTCAGGTTTGGTGGTAAATGCTTGTTGCAATTGCTTAATGGCAAGAGTTTTATTGCCCAAGCGGTAATTGGCCCACGCTAAGCTATCAAGTATGTACATATCATTTGTGTCGGCTTGATATGCTTTACTAAGCAACGTGACTGCCTCATTTAACTTAATGCCTCGATCTGCATATGAGTAACCTAGAGCATTTAACGCATTTTTATCATTAGGTTTTTTTGCAATAATTTTTCGCAAAGTTACTTCCATGGCGTCGTAGTGTTTGCTTTTTTCTGCGCCAAGTGCATATGTATAAAGAATGTCGATATCTTGAATTTGAGAAATGGATGTCGATAGGATTTGATAAAAGGCAAGTAAGCTCGCCTCTTCATCTTGAGCTCTGGCCAATAAAGGTTTCCAAGAATTAATAAGCTTTTCTTTGCCTGCTAGATTTTTTTGGGCTTTTAATAAATCTTGAGCCGGTTTAACGCTTTCCGCCCAACGTTGATTGATCATAAATAACGTGACCAAAATTTCTTTTGCCTCTTTGGGATTGCTTTGATCCCAAAGTTTCGCTGCATCTAGAGCTAGTTCGGGAGCATTGGCTGCAATGGCTATTTCCATGGCTCGTTGAGCTAGTTTGCCATCAGATGAATTTCTGGCCATGCTCATATAAGTTTGGTAGGCAATGCCTGCTTCACCACGTTGAAGGCTTATTTCAGAGGCTAGGACTTGAAATACCTGTTCAGCTGTTAACCCTTCATTGGCCGCATATGATGGGTTTTGGGCGCCGCCAATTACAAGAATGGCGCAAAGCCAAAGAGTGAGTTTTCTAGTCATAAGCACATTCTAATCTCAGAGCCTACAATTGGTATATGCCAGAACTACCAGAAGTTGAAGTTACCAAACAAGGTATTGAACCTTATATTCAGGGGCAAAAAGTTACAGACGTCAAAATTTATGATGGACGGCTGAGATGGCCTGTACCTAAAAATCTGGGAAAAATATTACTGGGGCAAAAAGTTCATCAAATCAAGCGACGAGGTAAGTATCTTTTATTTCGAATGGACGATGGACATTTAATTGTTCACTTGGGGATGACTGGTGTTTTGAGGGTGATGACGCCTAAGGATGAACTAAAAAAACACGATCGAGTCGAAATCACTTTTGGCAAAAAAATATTGCGACTACATGACCCCAGAAAATTTGGCGCAGTGTTGTGGGCGCCTGACGAAGATGGTGAGATTGAAAAGCACCCGCTGATTGCCAAGTTAGGTGTTGAGCCATTCTCAGAGGAATTTAGTGATGAGCGGGCTGGCCAACTGTTGTACGAGCATGCCAAGGGCCGCCAAATAGCAATTAAGCAGTGGTTGTTGTCTGGTCAAGCGGTTGTGGGTGTTGGCAATATTTATTGCTCTGAGAGTCTCTTTATGGCAGGTATTCATCCAGAAATGCCAGCGGGCAAGCTGACTTTGCCTCGGGCAAAAAAATTAGCCTTATCAGTGAAAGACACGTTATCAAGAGCTATAAAAGCTGGGGGTAGCAGCCTGAAGGATTTTGTTGATAGCCATGGGGAGCCTGGTCATTTTATGTTGCAGACTAAGGCTTATGACAGGGCAGGGTTGCCTTGTGTTCAGTGCAAAACACCCATCAAGCAAATTACGCAAGGACAAAGATCCACATATTTTTGTTCAAAATGCCAAAAGAAATAATGAAGTTCGTTGAGATTAAAAATTTCACAGAAGATTTAATTTCTTGGCAGCGAGAGCAGGGTAGACATCATCTGCCATGGCAAGAGAATAGAACAGCATATCGTGTTTGGTTATCTGAAATTATGTTGCAGCAAACTCAGGTATCAACAGTGATTGATAGATATCAGTTGTTCTTAAAAAGATTTCCAAATATTCACTCCTTGGCAGAGTCTTCTGTGGACGACGTTTTGGCAGAGTGGAGTGGCATGGGCTATTACACAAGAGCCAGAAATTTACATAAGTGCGCTCAAGTTGTGGTTGCTGAATATGGCGGCGATTTCCCAAGTGATCCGAAGCTTTTAGAGGGCTTGCCAGGTATTGGTAAATCAACGGCTGCAGCTATTGCTGTTTTTTCTTATGGGGTGCGAGCAGCCATACTGGACGGCAATGTCAAAAGAGTTTTAGCTAGGCTGTGGGGTGTGAGTGATGACTTGAGTAAAAGTGCTGCAGTTAAGTCTTTGTGGGAGCATGCCGAAAACTTATTGCCAAGCCAACCAAAGGATTTGATTTCTTACACTCAGGGTCTGATGGATTTTGGTGCAACACACTGCACTCAATACCAACCTGTATGCATGAGCTTGGATAAAGTATGTTTATTTCAAAACCGCTGCCAAGCTAAGTTAAATAACAAAGTTGATCAAATACCGCTCAAAGTAAAAAAAATTAATGTCCAGCAAGTTGAGATGGATTGGTGGATTTATATTCATAAAGACAAGGTCTTGCTAGAGAAGAGGCCGGATAGTGGGATATGGGCAAGTTTGTGGAGCTTCCCCGAGCAAAATTTTCTTAAGCAAAAAGATGCGCAAAAATTAAATGTTGTCAGACATGTATTAACGCATCGTCACTTGACGATTCAGCCTTATAAAATTTCTTTATCAGCTATGCCTAAACAAATTCAAGCTAATCAGGTGTGGGTGAATTTGAATGATGCTTTAAAGCTAGGCTTGCCTAAACCAGTTAGTTCGTTTTTACAGAACCAAGATCTAGTTCACGATGTCGTTTGAGTAGATGGAAAGTATTTCCACTGGAAATTGTGGCTTTTTTCTCAAAATAATCAAATAGACAATTTGTTAGGTACACAGAGCGGTGTTGGCCTCCTGTGCATCCAATGGCAATTGTTAGGTAACTTCTTCTGTCTGCTTGATACTTCGGTAGCCAAGTTTCAATAAACCTGCGGATATCATCCCCCATCGCTTGCACTTCGGGGTGTTCCCTCAGAAAGTTGGCAACTTCAGGGTCATTGCCAGTTAATGGTCTTAGCTGCGGGTCGTAATGTGGATTAGGTAAGCAGCGAACATCAAAAACTAAATCTGCATCTCTAGGTACGCTATGTTTATAACCAAATGACTCAAATAAGATGGTTAAGCCAGGCCTTTCGTCTTTTAATAAATCTTGTATCCAAGATCTAAGAGTGTGGGCTTTGATGTGGCTGGTATCAATGTTATGAGCTGTTTCCGCTAGGTCAGATAGCAGCAAACGTTCTTTTTCAATGGCATCGATCAAAGCTACTTGAGGTGTACGTGTATCGTCTGACTGAGACAGTGGATGCCTTCTTCTTGTTTCAGAATATCTTTGAACCAAGGTTTCTGTGTTGGCGTTTAAGAATAAAACCCTGACATCATGGAATTTCTTAAGCTCATCAATTGTTTTTGGTAGGTCTTTAATTGACTGACCTCTTCTTGCATCAATTGCAATGGCGACTTTTTCACGATTTTGCTTACCCAATGATTGAATAAGGTCTTGAATAAAGTCAACTGGGAGGTTGTCAACGCAGTCATAGCCCGCATCTTCTAAGGCATTTAGAGCCACAGATTTTCCGGAGCCAGATATTCCTGTGATGATGAAGACGCGCATATTAACTAAATGAGGCGACTTTGATTTTTGTTTGAATCATCTGTGGCCATTAACTTACGTTGTCTTTCCATGAACTCTTTCAGAGTATCTATGCCACGAAGTTGCAAAATAGTATTGCGAACCGCAGCTTCAACAAGAACAGCTAAGTTGCGACCAGCAGCCACTTGAATTTTTACGCTTCTGATGCCAAGACCTAATACGTCAATAGATTGACCATCAATTGGTAATCTTTCAAATTCGCCATCGTTTCTTCTAACTAGTTGCACAATTAAACGAAGTTTCATTCGGCGACGCACTGCTGTTTCACCAAAAATTGTTCGAATATCTAAAAGACCTAAACCGCGAACCTCTAAAAGATCTCTTAGGATGGGTGGGCATCGACCTTCGATATAGTCCGGCCCTAATCTGGCGAAATCAACCGCATCATCAGCTACTAAGCCGTGACCGCGAGAAATAAGTTCCAGACCTAATTCGCTCTTGCCTAAGCCTGAGTCACCTGTGATTAAAACTCCCATCCCGAGGATGTCCATGAAAACGCCATGCATCGTGACTCGAGGTGCACCAATTTTTGTTAGATAAGTGCGCAGCCGATCGATAACCGTTGCGGCAGAGATTGGTGATTTAAATAGAGGTGTTGATGAACGTTGGCAATATAGAACAATGTCATCATGAGGTTCGCAACCATCAGCCACAATCAAGCAAGGTGGTTTCAGTGATATGAGGCCAGCCAATTGGCGTTTGCGATTTTCTGAGTCTAATTTTTCGTAATAATTAATTTCTGGAACACCAAAAACCTGCATGCGGTCTGGGTGAATTAAATTTAAGTGGCCAACTAGGTCTGATGATGATGAAGCCAACTTAACTGCTTCTGGGTCAAAGCTTTTATCTGCCCCTTCTAAGCCAGCGATCCAACTTAGTTTGAGCTCCGAGAAATTGTCATCAAATAGCGACTGCGCTGTTACGCCTGCTAAATTTATGGGCTGGGTCATTTCATTGGTTCCAAGCGGTTAGCAATTGATAAATATTATCAGGGCTAGACTCGGAGAAGAGCAATTCTTTTGTGGAAGTATTTGAAAGTGTTTGAGCTACTTGAGAGAGTATTTCTAGGTGTGTTTGAGTGGCCGCATCAGGGACTAGCATGATGACCAACACTCGAACTAGTTCACCATCTGGCGCTTTGAATTCAATACCATGGCGAGTGCGTATAAAGGCAATATGAGCACTGGTTAATGATTTAACTCTGCCGTGAGGTATTGCCACCCCTTTTCCTAAGCCTGTGGAGCCTAGTGACTCTCTATCTTGTAGGCAGGATTGGACTAATTTTGCTGAAATGCCGTGATTTTTTTCAAATAGTGACCCAACAAATGCAAATAATTCTTCCTGTGAGGAAATATCAATATCAAGGGCGATATTGCTGGGGGTGATTAGTTGAGCCAAGGCATTCATGTGTGCAGTGCATTATAAGAGTGCCTTGGCCAATTTAATCAAGT
>CAYFKY010000049.1:0-6698 GCA_964343915.1 uncultured Polynucleobacter sp.
CCCTTACCTGGCATCACTGCAGCTTCAATGGTTAATAAATCACCACCCACTTCAGTCCATGCCAAACCAGTCACCTGACCCACTTGGTTTTTCTTCGCAGCTAAACCAAAGTCATAACGACGTACTGACAAGAACTTATCTAGGTTAGAACTATCCACCTTGATTGGCGCAGCCTCTTTCTTCAAGAGCAATAGCTTGACCACTTTGCGGCAGATTTTGCTGATCTCACGCTCAAGTGCACGAACCCCAGCTTCGCGTGTGTAGTAACGAATAATGTCACGAACTGCTGACTCATCCACTGCAATCTCACCCGCCTTCAAACCATTACCTTTGATTTGCTTAGGCAATAGATAGCTAGTTGCAATATGAGTTTTTTCGTCTTCGGTATATCCCGCCAAACGAATCACTTCCATACGATCCAACAGTGGACCTGGGATATTGAGCGAGTTAGATGTTGCAACAAACATCACATCTGACAGATCGTAATCAACTTCGACATAGTGATCTTGGAACGTGTGATTTTGTTCTGGATCTAACACTTCCAACATCGCACTAGCAGGATCTCCACGGAAATCCATACCCATCTTGTCAATTTCATCTAAGAGGAATAATGGATTACGCACGCCTACCTTGGTCAGACTCGTCAAAATTTTGCCAGGCATAGAGCCAATATAAGTACGGCGATGACCACGAATCTCTGATTCATCACGCACACCACCTAAGGCCATGCGCACGAATTTACGATTGGTAGCACGTGCAATCGATTGACCCAATGATGTTTTACCAACACCTGGAGGTCCTACTAAACAAAGAATCGGAGCCTTCACTTTTTCAACACGTTGTTGAACAGCGAGGTACTCCAAGATACGCTCTTTGACTTTGTCTAAGCCATAGTGATCTTCGTTTAACACCTTCTCAGCATTGGTCAAATCATTATTAACCTTGCTCTTTTTCTTCCAAGGCAGATTCACTAAAGTTTCAATGTAATTGCGAATCACTGAAGCTTCTGCTGACATCGGTGACATCAACTTAAGTTTCTTCATTTCAGATTCAGCTTTTTTCAAAGCTTCTTTAGGCATCTTGGCAGCCTTGATGCGCTTCTCGAGTTCCTCGATGTCAGCACCCTCTTCGCCTTCGCCCAATTCTTTCTGAATCGCTTTTACTTGTTCATTCAAGTAATACTCGCGTTGACTCTTCTCCATTTGACGCTTCACGCGTCCACGGATACGTTTTTCAACTTGCAAAATATCAATCTCGCTCTCAAGGTGAGCCAAGATAGCCTCTAAGCGCTCAACAACCGTTGGCAACTCTAAAAGCTTTTGCTTTTGATCTAACTTGATGGGCAAATGCGAGCAGATGGTGTCAGCCAAACGGCCAGCATCATCAATACCTTGCAAAGTCGCCAAAATTTCTTGTGGGATTTTTTTATTCAGTTTGACATACTGATCAAACTGAGACACCACAGCACGGCGCAAGGCTTCAATCTCAGGCACTTCCGTACTTGCAATCTCCTGAGGAGTTGCATCGCACATGAAATACTCAAGGCTATCTTCGATATTGCTCACATCTGCACGCTGAGTACCTTCCACCAAAACCTTCACGGTTCCGTCAGGCAATTTCAGCATTTGTAGAATTTTTGCAATACAACCGACCGTATACAAATCTTCTACTGCCGGCTCATCTTTTGCCGCTGCTTTTTGCGCAACGAGCAAAACACTCTTACCGGTTTCCATAGCAGCTTCTAGAGCTTTGATAGATTTTGGTCTACCCACGAACAATGGAATCACCATGTGTGGGAACACCACCACATCTCTTAGCGGCAACAATGGCAGCTGGATGGGTTCAGAAGGAAGTAACAAGTCACCAGGCATGGTTTATCTCCAAAATGTGTGTTTGTATTTTCCTACAGAGTAAGAATACATCGAATTTAGGGCTTTTTTTATCAAAAACAAGGGTAAAAACTAAGAAAAATGCGAAAAAAAGCATTTTTTTAAACTTTTCAAGGGGATGTAGATCGTATTTTTTGCCGGATTTAACAAAAAACCCCCTATTTAGGGGGTTTTTGCTCAAAAAGCTGGATTTACTACTAAATTTAGTAGACGTGGTCTCTTTTAAGAGGCAGCTTTTTCTGATGCCTCTTGATACAACATGAGCGGCTTACCATCACCATTAATGGTGCTTTCATCAATCACCACACGTTGCACGTTCTCCAAGCTTGGCAAGTCATACATCACGTCCATCAGAGCATGCTCGATGATCGAGCGCAATCCACGTGCACCCGTTTTTCTAGCAATCGCTTTTTTAGCAATTGCGCTCAGAGCATTAGGACGAACTTCGAGCTCAACACCTTCCATATCCAATAAAGCTTGGTATTGCTTCACCAAGGCATTATTAGGCTCAGTCAGAATCTGCACCAGGGCAGCCTCATCTAACTGAGCAAGTGTTGCAACAACAGGTAAACGACCGATCAACTCTGGAATCAAACCAAACTTGATCAAATCTTCTGTTTGAACTTCTTGTAATAGCTCAGAGATAGAACGATCATCCTTGCCACGCACTTGGGCACCGAAACCAATGCCGGCGGTCACGGTACGTTGTTGAATGACCTTCTCTAATCCATCAAATGCACCGCCGCAAATGAATAGAATATTTGTTGTATCTACTTGCAAGAAATCCTGATTAGGATGCTTGCGACCACCCTGCGGAGGAACTGATGCCATCGTGCCTTCCACCAACTTCAATAAGGCTTGTTGCACACCCTCGCCTGATACGTCACGCGTGATCGATGGATTATCAGATTTGCGTGAAATCTTATCGATCTCATCAATATAGACAATACCCTTTTGAGCTTTTTCAACGTTGTAATCACACGCTTGCAACAGTTTCTGGATGATGTTTTCCACATCCTCACCAACATAACCAGCTTCTGTCAAAGTGGTTGCATCCGCAATCACAAATGGCACATCTAATAATCTTGCCAATGTTTGAGCTAATAGAGTCTTACCGGAACCTGTGGGTCCGATTAACAAAATATTACTTTTGGCTAATTCAACGCCATTGTGGATCGTCTTTTTATTCTTACCCGCACCCGTTGTTTCAATGTGCTTTAAACGCTTGTAGTGGTTATAAACAGCCACTGCCAACTGCTTCTTGGCATGGTCTTGACCAATCACATACTGATCTAAGCTAGAACGAATTTCGTGGGGCGTTGGAAGACCTTCGCGCGCATCTTCTTTTGGCGCGTTTTTAATTTCTTCTGTAATGATGTCTGTACATAAATCAATACACTCATCACAAATAAATACTGACGGACCTGCAATCAGCTTTTTCACTTCATGCTGACTTTTGCCGCAAAACGAGCAATAAAGTGGCTTCTCAGTTGAAGGTGTTGTATCGCTCATATGTGTTGATTTGAATAAATTATTGAGAACAAGTACTAACGCTTTTCAATCACTTGATCAATCAAGCCGTACTCTTTAGCCTGCTCTGCAGACATAAAGTTATCACGGTCTGTATCTTTAGCGATTGTTTCAATGGTTTGACCAGTGCGGTCTGACAATACTTTATTCAAGCGTTCACGCAAATATAAAATCTCGCGAGCTTGAATTTCAATATCAGAGGCTTGACCACGCGCACCACCCAAAGGCTGATGAATCATCACACGCGAATTAGGCAAAGAAAAACGTTTACCTTTAGTACCCGCCGCCAACAAGAATGCACCCATACTAGCAGCCATACCCATGCACAAGGTGCTCACATCTGGCTTAATAAACTGCATCGTGTCATAAATAGCTAAACCAGCAGACACTGAACCACCTGGAGAGTTGATGTACAGAGAAATATCCTTCTCAGGATTTTCACTTTCCAAGAATAGTAATTGAGCAATCACCAAGTTAGCCGTTTGGTCATTAACCTCACCAACCAAGAAAACAACGCGTTCTTTTAATAAACGTGAGTAAATGTCATACGCACGCTCACCACGACCAGAAGTTTCAACTACCATTGGAACGAGTCCCAAGGCTTGTGTATCTAGTGCGCTGTTATTGATGTTGCTCATATTTTTATAGTCTCCAGGGTATCAGTCAGCTTGATTACATCTTGCTTAGTTCTTCAAAGCTTACTGCTTTTTCTGATACTTTGGCTAGACCTGTTACATAGGCAACCACATTATTCTCAAGAACCAAGGCTTCAACATCTGCCAAACGCTTAGGATCGCTGTAATACCAACGCATGACTTCTTTTGGATCTTCATAACTAGCAGACTGCTCTTCAATCTCAGCCTTAATTTGCTCTGGCTTGGCTTCCAAGTTTTGTTGTTTTACCAACTCATTCAAGATCAAGCCTAATTTCACACGTTGCTCAGCTTGTGCAGTGAACAATTCTGCTGGAATTGGAGCATCTTTAGCGTTAGGTACACCACGCGCTGCCAAATCTTGACGAGCATTAGCAATCAAACGCTCTTGTTCTTGGGCAACTAAACCTTTTGGTACAGCCATGTCACATACTTTTGTTAAAGATTCCATCACTTGGCTCTTCAACAATGTTTGTGTACGACGAGTTACTTCGCGAGTTAAGTTAGTACGAATTTCTTCGCGCATCTTAGCCACACCCTCAGCAACACCCAATGATTTAGCAAAATCATCATTAACTTCTGGCAAATGAGGCCACTCCACTTTATTCATCGTGATTGTGAAGTCAGCAGTTTTACCAGCCACGTCTTTACCATGGTAATCAGCAGGGAAAGCCAATGGGAAAGTCTTAGACTCACCAGCCTTCAAACCTAATGCAGCGTTTTCGAATTCAGGCAACATGCGACCTTCACCCAACACAAATGAGAAGTTCTCAGCCTTACCACCTGCAAATTCAACGCCATCAATCTTGCCCACAAAATCAACAGTGACTTGGTCACCAGTTTGAGCAGCTGTATTAGCACCGCCATTGCCATGCGCACCGTCTTCACCACGAACGTGATAGTGAACGCGTTGTTTACGCAAGATTTCTAATGTTTTATCAATTTCCGCATCATTCACATCTGTGGTGTTGCGAGTAATTTCAACTTTTGACAAATCACCAATCGTCACTTCAGGAAATACTTCAAAGGTTGCGTCATAAACCACTGGATCAGCAGTCATATCGCTCTTTGGCTCAAGACGTGGTTGACCAGCGATTTTTAAAGATTCTTTTTTGCTGATTTCATAAAACAAGTTAGATGCATGATCAAACTGAACTTCGAAATCAACTTGCATACCGTACTGGGCTTCAACCATTTTCATGGGAACCTTACCTGGACGGAAGCCAGCCATTTTGACTGTCTTAGATAATTTTTGTAAGCGCGCAGCGCGTGCTTTGTCAGTATCAGCTTTTGGAAAGCTTAGAGTAATTTTACGGTCTAAATTGCCGAGGTTTTCAATCGTTACAGACATGCTGGTATCCCGTTTAAGCTAAAAAAATGGAGGTAAATCAGGGCTTCTGACTTCCGCCTTTGGTACAACGTTACAAAAGCTCACTATTCTACATGATGACAGCTCACAAAGCTCCTCAAAAACTGCTTAAATCACTAGAAAACAAAGACTTAGTCACGTTCATAAGCCTTCGATAACTTAATTAATTGTTTAAAAGTCCTTTTTCATTAAATTAAGCAGATATGAATGAGCTTCATATTCAATAGTGACGATAGCTATAAACTATGCCTAAACACCATCAGCTTTAAGGAAAAACTCATGAAAATGCTTCAAGAATTTCGCGCCTTTGCCATCAAAGGCAATGTGATTGACCTAGCTGTGGGCGTGATCATCGGTGGCGCTTTTTCTAAAATTGTTGATTCACTAGTTGGCGACGTGATCATGCCCATCATCGCTTGGTTAATTGGTGGCAAGCTAGACTTCTCCAACCTGTTCATCGTTTTGGGTCACGCCCCAGAGAATGTGCCCATGACTTTGGATGCCCTTAAAAAGGCAGGCGTGCCTTTATTTGCCTATGGTAGCTTTTTAACCATCACGCTTAATTTTGTTTTACTCGCTTTCATCATCTTTCAGATGGTCAAAATCATCAATCGCATTAAACTACAAGACGAATCAGAAACAAGCAACGCACCACCTCCAACGCCTGAAGAAATTCAGTTGTTAAGAGAAATTAGAGATAGTTTGAAAAATAAGGAATTGAAATGATCACAACCCCATCAGGTTTGCAATACGAAGACACCGTTGTTGGTAGCGGTGAAGAAGCTAAAAAAGGTCAATACGTGTCTGTGCATTACACAGGCTGGCTTTATGAAAACGGTCAAGCTGGTAAAAAATTTGACTCAAGCAAAGACCGCAATGACCCATTTGAATTTCCATTGGGTGGCGGCATGGTCATCAAAGGTTGGGACGAAGGTGTTCAGGGCATGAAAATTGGTGGCACGCGCCGCTTAGTGATTCCTGCTGAATTAGGCTATGGCGCCTATGGCGCTGGTGGCGTGATTCCACCCAATGCTACTTTGCTATTTGAAGTAGAACTCTTGGGCGTTTAAATACTCTGACCCACAATAAAAAACGCCTCAATCGAGGCGTTTTTTATTTGTTTAATTTTGGTTCTGGTTCTAGTTCAGTTTTTGATCATTTTTATTTATTTTGATAAAAGCACAATCGCTTGCACAGCAATGCCCTCACCTCGACCTAAATGACCTAAACCCTCATTGGTTTTTGCTTTGACATTGA
>CAYFKY010000050.1:0-6657 GCA_964343915.1 uncultured Polynucleobacter sp.
CAGTTGCAATTGCCTTTAACTGCTCTTTAGAAATGGGGGATGTATCACCCAAACCAGTAGCAGTCGCATTAATAATCAAATCAAATGCTTCGTTAGCTTCACATTTAATCTCACCCAGCTTCTGAATATCAATTGCCCAAAGATTCACTTGGGCTGATGCTGCAGATTCTTTGAATTGCTCTACCAATTGCTGAGCTTTTTCAAAAGTACGATTAGCAATCGTGATCTGACTCACCTTTTCCGCCATCAAAGGATCAATCACACCTTGCGCAGCACCACCTGCACCAAGAATCAAGACTTTGGCATTTTTTAAAGATGATTGTTGGCTCTTTAATAGGCGCTGCAAATCTCTTGTAAGACCAACGCCATCCGTGTTGTCACACCAGAGTTGCCCATCTTTAAACCAAAGCACATTAGCAGCTTTTGCCAATTCTGCTCTGGCAGTTTTTTTCTGAGCCAACTCATAGGCCTCTAACTTAAAAGGCACTGTGATGTTTAAACCTTTACCACCATCAGCAAAGAATTGATTAGCAGTTTCTTTAAATGAATTTAATTCGCTAAAAATTCTGCCGTAATGAATCGCTTGATTAGTCTGCTTGGCAAAAAAGGCATGAATAATTGGTGACTTACTGTGCGCAATAGGATTGCCAATCACTGCATAAACATCCTTGCCAGGATGATTTTGCGGATTTACTTGATCGGTTGTTGCTTGATGAGTCATTAATTAGTCGCTGTGATTGTTGTATTGCCAATGTTGATTCAGTGTATCAATTTTTTAAATCTAACTTCAGCTCACCACCTTCTCGGGTGAACTCAAATGTAGATACCCAATCCAAGACGTCAATTTGTTTACGCATGGCATCTGTGAATCGGCCAAAGGGTGCAGCAGAGCGAATAATCGCCACCGCCTGACGATCTAACTCTTGGTTGCCAGATGACTTCATGACCGTGATGCCATCTTTACTCAAACGACCGAGTTGATCAACGCTCACCATTAATACCAAACTGCCGTATAGAGCTTTTCCTTGCACCCTTGGAAAATGCGCGGTGCCATGACCTTCAATTTGTTTACGCATCGCATCGTAATACTGTGCAAAGACAACCGATTTCGCACTGGTGGCAGTAACGACTGCGCGCCTTGGCTGCTGACCATCCTTTTTCAAACGCTTTGCCAACTCAGCTTCAAGGGGATTGGCCTCAATCTTTGTTTCTGAGCTTTTGCCTTGCAATGTACTAGCTTGGTTGTCGCGACCAGCTTTCATCTGAGATAAAAGACGTTTTTGCTCAGCCTGCACCTTTTCTAACTGCTGAGCTAATTGAGGGTCAGCACGTCTTAAAGCGCTTGCGTACGAATCCTTTAGCTCTCCACCACCATTTAAATCAGCTTGAGCCAAACGTTTTGGGTTAACCGGGGCTTGCTGGCTCCTAGCATTCACCAACACAACGCTTAGAGGAGTTTTTAAACGACGTTCTTTTTCTGTTTCGGAGTGCCACTTAAATGCCAAAAAGAAAATATGTAAAACAACTGAGATAGCCAGCGCATAGGCAATTGGCGTTTTCCATTCACGCCAATCTAACTGAATATAGTTATTGAGCTGAAGTCGGTTCAGCATCATTGCCTAATTCTCCAGTTTTTCCTTCTTCATCTTGCTCATCTTGCTCACCCTCCGCATCACTGTCTACAGCCGTAATTTCTGCAGGATGCAATAGACCAAGATAACGAACACTCGCTTCAAGCGCCAAGAAATCAATCTCAAGCACTTCCACCTCGGCACGCGCTCCTCTGGGCTGTTCAGCTAACTCTGGAACAGATAACCTGAGAGGAATTTCTTCTACACGTGCTTGCCCGTCTTTTAGGTGTCGCACAACACCCTTCCAAGGTAAACCGATTTGCTTTAAATACTGCAAACACCAATAACGCTCCATTTGATTTTGATGCTCCCCATAAGCAGCATATGTGCCATCAAAATCTGCAGCAATCGCCATCAGATCAGCATCTTTAGGTTTAAATGGCGCCACCAGTTTGGCAGTCACGCCATGCTGCGCCATCGCAATCAATTGCCATTGATTGACCAAGTCCACATAACGTCTTAATGGGGATGTGCACCAGGCGTAATTTTCAACTCCCAAGCCCTCATGAGGGCCTGGCATGGTTTGCATGCGCGTGCGCTGTGGACCCCACCCTTTTTGAGTGCGGTAAATCCCTGGCACACTGTGATTGGCCAATTGATTACCCCAAGTGCTGTTACAGAAAATCATCCACTCGGCCACAATCGAATCGAGTACCGATCCACGTTGTCTAGCAAAGATCTCAACCACACCATCAACTACTTTAAAGTTAAAGTCACGCGCTAGTGCATGAGGATCTGGTAAGCCTAAAGACTCAGCCTTTAGGCCACTTGCCACTCGTTGCTCTTGTCGTTTAGCGTGTAATTGTTTGGCCGATTGCCACAAAACTTGTAGCTCTTGCTGATAAGGTATCTGCGCTGAATTATTTAAATCTTGCAAAGATTCTTCAGTCACCAAATCTTCTAAATTATCTAAACGTAAGTTAGAAGCCATGGGCACACGCTCAACTTTTGTGACTGGGGCATGCTCACCATCTAAGACAGCACTGCCATCCGCACTCAGGGTCACGTACAAAGAAACAGCTGGGCGCAATGGTGTTTCTTGATTTAATTCATTAGGATCAGCGGCGTGCAGCGAAAAGACCTCAATGACCTCATCAGGCAACATGGTGATCTTGCCTCCGGGGTAATAAACCGTGGATAGTCGTTGACGACCAATCTCATCCAATGCACTACCGCGCTGTATTGCTAATGCTGGTGCGGCAATATGCACACCCACTCGATAACAATCTTGATCATTAATTTTGATGGCGGTTACAGAGAATGCATCATCAATCTCTGTGGTGGTTGCATCATCTATTGAAAATGCCAGAACATTTGCCACCGGTAATTTTTCAAGCGCCTCTTCCCAAGAAGCTTGTTCATTGGGTTGTAATTGAACTTGGAAACCAACCCCTTTAGGAAAATGTTCTTTTAAGAATTTTCCTTCGTGATACGCCAACGCTGAAGTTAAAACACCGCACTTCAAAAATAACTCAGCAATACCCCCTTTTAAGCCCTGGGCCGCGTTAGCAACAGCTTTATAGGCAGTGGTATTTTTGTCAGGAGAAAATAACAACGCATTAATTTGCGGACGAATGTCTTCGGGGAGTTTTCCTGATTTAAGCTCTTCTTCCCAAGCTTGCTGTTTAGCCAATTCAGCTTTTTTACGCTCAACTGCTAAAAGTGCTGCTTTTAACTGGTCCTCAGGTGCGCGCATGAATTGACCGCGCCCTTTACGGCGAAAGTACACAGGTGCAGCTTGCAGTGCAATCGCTAGAGTTGTTTGCTGTATTGGAGTAGCAGGATCACCAAAATATTCTTTGGCTAATTCTGTGAATAAGAACTCGCCATCACCAGCACACTCCCACAAGAAATCTAAATCGACTTCTTCTGCAAGTTGTTTGGCATCTGATAAAAACTCATCAGGCTTCGGATACTCAAAACGCAGCCAGACATCCTTTGATTTAAGTTTGCCTCGCTTACCACCCAGACTTTCAACAGCCAATGGCTCACTATCCGAACCAGAAATTAAAGTGGCGATTTTGATATCACCACCATCTTCATACAACAGGTGCATTAAAGAGAAATCCCGCCACTGGCTTCTAATGCAATACCGTTGATGTAACTAGACTCATCACTGGCCAAGAATGCATAGACGTTTGCCATCTCTTCTGGCTTACCCAATCGACGCAGCCATGAGCGTTCTTTCATGCCATTTAAAACTTCTTCTGGCATAGAGGCCAAGATACTTGTTTCTACAAATCCTGGGCACACAGCATTCACACGAATACCTTTAGGTCCCAACTCACGCGCCCAAGTAGTTGTAAAACCAATCACACCGTACTTAGTAGCTGCATAGTTTGTTTGACCAAAGTTACCGTACAAACCAACCACACTAGAGGCGCTCACAATCGAGCCCTTGCCAGCTTTTAACATGTGCGGCACCACCGCTTGAGTGCAATTAAATACGCCCTTTAAATTAACATCAATCACGGCATCAAATTGAGCTTCAGTCATATTGACCAAGCGAGCATCCTTGGTAATGCCGGCGTTATTAATCAAGACATCAATGCGGCCATACTTTTCAATCACAGCAGCAACAACCTGATCAATATTTTTTCGGTCTGTGACATTCATCACATAACCTTCAGCGCTGCCGCCTGTTGACTTGAGTTGTTCAGTCGCAGCTTTCACTTGATCAGCATTCATGTCACAAATAATAGAAATGCCACCCTCATCACAAAACTTTTGCGCAGTTGCAAAGCCAATCCCATTAGCGCTTCCTGTAATGATGCAAACCTTGCCATCTAAACGTTTTGCTAAATTTTTTGTCATAGTTAACTTTCTAAAGTTTTGTGAATACCAAAATTTTTAAGGGTTTTACTGCAACATGCCTAATAGTTTGCGATGAACGCCACCGAAACCACCATTACTCATGACCAAAATATGATCGCCTGGTTTAGCGGCTTGCTTAACCGCCGCCATGAGTTTTTCTAAATCATCAAAAGCTTGTGCTCTATCGCCAAGCGGTGAAAGAGATTCTTTTAAGTCCCAACCTAATGCATCTTTACCAGATGCACTGCCATAACCAAAGACCAAATCAGCATCTTGCAAACTATCTGGCAATTGGCTTTTCATAACACCCAGCTTCATGGTGTTAGAGCGAGGCTCTAACACCGCCAAAATACGTGTTCCAGGGTTTCTGCCAACCCTGCGTCTTAAACCGTCAACCGTGGTTGTAATAGCAGTTGGATGATGCGCAAAGTCATCATAAATGGTGATGCCATTAACACGCCCAATCACTTCCATACGGCGCTTCACGTTCTTAAATGTGCCAAGGGCTTTCGCTGCATTTTGCGGAGTAATACCCACATGATTAGCTGCAGCGATTGCAGCTAGGGCGTTCAATTGATTATGACGACCCGTGACTGAAGCATCTTGGTCCCAAACTACTTCTGCTACTTCCTTAGTTTGGAACAACACTTTGAATCCATCCTGTGCAGTGTCTTCTAGGGACCAATCAGATTGAGTTGGTTTTAAAGCAAACTTCTCTAACTTTGACCAACAACCACGCTGAATCACTCGCTCCAAACTTTCTTCAGCGCCGTTCACAACTAAACAGCCATTGCTTGGCACTGTACGAACTAGATGATGGAATTGCGTTTCAATCGCAGTGATATCTGCAAAAATATCAGCGTGATCAAACTCTAAGTTATTCAATATCGCTGTGCGTGGTCTGTAGTGAACAAACTTACTGCGCTTATCAAAAAAAGCCGTGTCATATTCATCTGCCTCAATCACAAAGTAATGAGGGTCATTTGAATTTGCACCAGTCTTTTGACCTAAACGTGCTGACACATCAAAGTTATTAGGTACACCACCAATTAAATAACCTGGCTCCAAACCATTCGCTTGCAAAATCCAAGTCAACATCGCTGTGGTGGTGGTCTTACCGTGCGTACCAGCCACGGCTAAAACATGTTTACCTTGCAATACTTGTTCGCCCAACCACTGAGGTCCCGACTGATAAGGCAAACCTTGATCCAAAATGGCTTCCATCAAAGGATTGCCTCTTGAAACCACATTACCAATGATAAATAAATCAGGTTTTAAAGAAATCTGATCCGGAGAAAACCCTTCAATCAGTTCAATACCTTGAG
This sequence comes from uncultured Polynucleobacter sp., assembly GCA_964343915.1. Taxonomy (GTDB): domain Bacteria; phylum Pseudomonadota; class Gammaproteobacteria; order Burkholderiales; family Burkholderiaceae; genus Polynucleobacter. The sequence goes on from CAYFKY010000050.1 coordinate 5,771, forward strand.
CCTCCAATTGAGTACTCATTGGAGGATAAACATTAGCGTCGCAACCAGTCACTTTATGACCTGCCTGACGTGCGATGGCGGCAATACCGCCCATAAAAGTACCGCAAATACCTAAGATATGAAGATGCATGGCAAGATTTTATCGAAACATCAGTGCAAAATAAGGTAAATGTTTGAAAACAGAAAGAAATAAAGTGAATAAACGTCAATGGAGTTTGTTGGTTGCCGCAGGTCTGATTGCCGCTGCTTTAGGAATGGGCTTAGCCAACCTTCGATATAGCCCAAAACCCGCCCAAGATTCTGCAATTGAAGAGTTCTTCAAACAAGAATTACGCTCACCGAGTGGAGAAATCCATCAAACAGCAAATTGGCGAGGAAAAATCCTAGTTATTAACTATTGGGCCTCCTGGTGCCCACCCTGCGTTGAAGAAATGCCTGAATTAGTGCGTTCTCAAACCAAATATGCCGCTAAAAATGTATTATTTGTTGGCATCGGCGTTGATTCACCACCTAACATACGTGAATTTCTGTCAAAAACACCAGTTAACTACCCAATCGTACTAGGAGGCCTTGAGGGCTCCAATTGGGCTAAAAGCATGGGAAATCCTAGCTCTGGCCTACCTTTTACGGTAATAGTTAATGAAAAAGGGACCATTATTAAGTCAAAACTCGGCAAAATAACCGAAGATGAGCTCAGTTCATGGATTGATAGCGTTATAATCCCCTCTAAGTAAAAAACTATAGGAAGGGCATCATGGATTTACGAAAACTCAAAACTTTGATCGATTTAGTAGCCGAATCTGGCGTATCAGAACTAGAAGTAACAGAAGGTGAAGACAAAGTACGTATCGTTAAAAATCCTGCTCCAGTTGCCGCCCCCCTACAAC
>CAYFKY010000051.1:0-6629 GCA_964343915.1 uncultured Polynucleobacter sp.
GTAGTTAAATTGCTAGAGTTTGGTGCTTTGGTCAACATTCTTCCTGGTAAAGATGGTTTATTGCATATTTCAGAAATCGCTAATGAGCGTGTGAAAGATGTCAAAGACTACCTTCAAGAAGGTCAAGTTGTGCGTGTGAAGTTGTTGGCTGCTGATGAGCGTGGTCGTCTACGTTTGTCATTGAAGGCTGCTTGCGCTGAAGAAGGAACAAGCATTGCTCCTTTGAATGGTGCTGCACCTGCGGCTGATGCTGCTCCTGCAGAACAAGCTGAACAACAGCAACAATAATTGGGCTAAGTAACGGCATGCGTGCTGTTGAAATTAGCCAGTATGGTGCCCCTGAAGTTTTAAAGGCGGTGGCAAGGCCTGATTTGGCCTTACCGCAACCTGGCTCTGGTGAAGTTCTTATCAGAGTTCGAGCTGCAGGGGTTAACCGACCTGACGTATTGCAACGTCAAGGTTTTTATCCTGTTCCCCCTGGTGGTTCTGATTTACCAGGCTTGGAGCTAGCAGGAGAAATCATTGGTGGCGATCTTGCCCATCCTGATAATTTTTTTAGTTTAGAAGTAGGTAGTCGCGTTTGTGCCTTGGTAGTTGGTGGCGCCTATGCAGAGTACTGCATTGCTCCTTTGGCGCAATGCTTGCCGGTGCCAAGAGGTCTGTCAGATGTTGAGGCAGCAGGTTTGCCAGAAACTTTCTTTACTGTGTGGAGCAATGTCTTTGATCGTGGTCGTTTAGGTTTAGATGGTCGCGGTAAAGAAACTTTGTTGGTGCATGGTGGTAGCAGTGGTATTGGTGTGACAGCCATTCAGTTGGTCACAGCCATGGGACATGATGTGATTGTCACAGTAGGTAGCCAAGAAAAAGCAGATGCTTGTAAAGAGCTCGGCGCTGTATTGGCAATTAATTACAAAACATCTGACTTTGTAGAAGAAGTGAAATCTTTCACATCAGGCAAAGGAGCCAATGTCATCCTAGATATGGTGGGTGGTGCTTATATTGGTCGAGATATTCATTGTTTGGCAGATGATGGCCGAATTGTCATCATTGCTCATCAAGGCGGTAAAATTTCAGAAATAGATGTTGGACATGTTTTGCGTCGTCGTTTAACGATTACTGGTTCAACATTAAGAGCAAGGTCGGTGGAATTTAAGGGCGCTATTGCTAGGTCTTTGAGAGCTTATGTGTGGCCCTTGATTGAAACAAAAAAAATTAAGCCAGTCATTCATGAGGTGTTTGAATTAGAAGCTGCTGCACGTGCCCATGAATTAATGGAATCGAGTCAGCATATTGGCAAAATTGTTTTAACGGTTAATTAAAAGAGATTGCAATGAGACCATTGACCATCATTGGTAATTGGAAAATGAACGGTAGCTTGAGCGCTAATCAGCAGTTGATTCAGGCCATGCTCGGCTTGGGTTTGTCTGATGCGGCCACCAATGCACGTTTAGCTCTTTGCGTGCCTTATCCCTATTTGATTCAAGTGGCGGATTTATTGGCGAAATCTGGCGTTGCTTTGGGCGCTCAAGATGTGTCAGATCATCCCAATGGTGCTTACACCGGTGATGTGAGTGCCAATATGTTGCAGGAGTTAGGTTGCCAGTATGTGATTGTTGGGCATTCGGAGCGCCGTCAATATCACCATGAAGGTGATGGTTTGGTAGCCAGAAAAGCCAAAGCTGCTTTACAGGCCAATATGACCCCGATTATCTGCGTGGGTGAAACTGAAGAAGAGCATGATGACGGTAAAACATTGGTTGTAGTTAGGCGTCAGTTGCAGGCAGTGTTGGATTTATTGCAAGGGCAGGTAGCTTCTTGCGTTTTAGCTTATGAGCCTGTTTGGGCAATTGGGACCGGCAAAGTGCCTACCCCAGCTCAAGCTCAAGATGTGCATAGAGAGTTACGTTTGCAATTGGCAAAATTTGATGCTGAAGCAGCGTCAAAAGTGGCAATTTTGTATGGCGGTAGCTTAAAGCCTGATAATGCTAAAGATTTATTGGCGATGCCAGATATTGATGGTGGTTTAGTCGGTGGCGCATCGTTAAGCGCACAAGATTTTTTGGCTTTATGCCAAGCAAGTAATTAAATTAGTTTTTGGAGAATCAGATGGAATGGCTTAAGACATTGTTAGTTGTATTGCAAATTATTGCTGCTGTTGGCGTTATTGCCTTGGTATTGGTTCAGCAGGGTAAGGGTGCTGATATGGGCGCTGCGTTTGGCGGCGGTTCATCAGGCGGTTTATTTGGTGCTGCTGGCTCAGCTAACTTCCTTTCACGCTTGACTGCTGGCTTTGCCACAGTGTTTTTTGTGACAACTTTGGCTATTACCTTGATTGGTTCGACAAAATCTCAAAATGCCGGCGTTTTGTCAGGTACAAGCGCCCCAGCTCCAGCAGTTGCGCCTGAAGTTCCGGCGGCTGCCCCAGCTAGCACAGCGCCAGCCACAGGATCTGGCCAAAGCGTTCCTAAATAATCAGGAAAACCTCAAAAAACCCTAAAAAAGACGCGCCATTAGGCTAAAATCTTAGGGTTTTACCGTAGGCCGTCGTGGTGGAATTGGTAGACACGCTATCTTGAGGGGGTAGTGGCGTAAAGCTGTGCGAGTTCGAGTCTCGCCGACGGCACCAAATGGGGGTCTGCAGCCTGTCAGAAAGCTGCAAGACCAGTTAGAGAAAATTTGAAGTTGTTGTTTAGAGTCACGAATTGGAACGCTCTTGAACTTAGAAAACTATTTCCCCGTTTTGCTATTTATCCTTGTTGGTATTGGCGTAGGCTTAGTTCCTATGACTTTGGGCAAAATTCTTGGCCCCAATAAACCAGATACTGAAAAAATTTCTCCTTATGAGTGCGGTTTTGATGCGTTTGAAGACGCCCGCATGAAATTCGATGTGCGCTATTACTTGGTAGCGATTCTTTTTATTCTTTTTGACTTAGAAACTGCTTTCCTCTTCCCATGGGGTGTGGCACTTTCTGAGATTGGTTGGGCTGGATACATCTCCATGTTCATTTTCTTGTTGGAATTCGTGATTGGCTTTGCCTACATCTGGAAGAAAGGCGCCCTTAATTGGGAGTAAGGACTGGACATGGCTCTTGAAGGTATCTTAAAAGAAGGTTTTGTAACAACATCAGCTGATAAGCTGATCAACTGGACTCGCACAGGATCATTGTGGCCGATGACGTTTGGTCTTGCTTGTTGCGCTGTTGAGATGATGCATGCAGGTGCGTCACGTTATGACTTAGACCGTTTTGGTGTGGTGTTTAGACCATCACCACGTCAATCAGATTTGATGATTGTTGCAGGTACGTTGTGTAACAAGATGGCCCCAGCTTTGCGCAAGGTTTATGACCAAATGCCAGAGCCACGTTGGGTGATTTCAATGGGTTCTTGCGCTAATGGCGGTGGTTACTACCACTATTCATATTCAGTGGTGCGCGGTTGTGACCGTATTGTGCCGGTGGATGTGTATGTGCCAGGTTGCCCTCCAACTGCTGAAGCTTTGATGTACGGCATCATTCAATTGCAAGCCAAGATTAAGCGCACCAGCACGATAGCGAGAAAGGCTTGATATGTCAGATATGCTAACTGTGCTTAAAGAGCGTTTAGAAAAAGTTCTTGGTAAAAAAGTATCTCGTTTGCACGAGGCGCTTGGCGAATTAACTTTGGTAGTTCGTTCAGAAGATTACTTAGATGTTGCAAAAACATTGCGTGATGAGCCATCTTTGGGCTTTGACCAATTGATTGACTTGTGTGGCGTTGACTACAGTGACTATGACAACGCAACTTGGGAAGGCCCACGTTTTGCAGCAGTCAGCCACTTATTGTCTGTGAAACATAACTGGCGTTTACGTTTGCGCGTATTTGCTCCGGATGACGGTTTCCCATTGGTGGCTTCAGTGACGCCTATTTGGAGTTCTGCTAACTGGTTTGAGCGTGAAGCGTTTGACTTGTACGGCATCCTATTTGAAGGTCATGACGACTTGCGTCGTATCTTGACTGACTACGGTTTCATTGGTCATCCATTCCGTAAAGATTTCCCTGTGTCAGGCAACGTTGAAATGCGTTATGACCCAGAGCAAAAACGCGTTATTTACCAACCCGTCACGATTGATCCTCGCGAAGTAACTCCAAGAGTGATTCGTGAAGAAAGCTACGGGTCTTAATCATGGCAGACATTAAAAATTACACACTTAACTTTGGCCCGCAACACCCTGCGGCTCACGGTGTTTTACGTTTGGTGTTGGAGTTAGACGGTGAAGTTATTCAGCGCTCTGATCCGCACATTGGTTTGTTGCATCGTGCGACAGAAAAATTAGCTGAGACTCGCACGTGGGTACAAAACGTTCCATACATGGATCGTTTGGACTACGTATCAATGATGGCTAATGAGCATGCCTATGTAATGGCCATTGAAAAGTTATTGCAAATTGAAGTGCCAGAGCGTGCTCAATACATCCGTGTGATGTTTGATGAGATCACTCGTTTATTGAACCACTTGTTATGGATTGGTTGTCATGGTCTAGACGTTGGTGCGATGGCAGTGTTCTTGTACGCTTTCCGTGAGCGCGAAGATTTGTTCGATATGTATGAAGCAGTTTCTGGTGCACGTATGCACGCTGCTTACTATCGTCCAGGTGGTGTTTATCGTGATCTACCAGATTCAATGCCACAGTATTTGGCTAACAAGATTCGTGGTGAGAAAGCAGTCAAGAAATTAAACGAAAACCGTCAAGGTTCTTTGTTGGATTTCATTGAAGACTTCACAAACAGATTCCCAGCGTATGTTGATGAGTACGAAACATTGCTGACTGACAACCGTATCTGGAAACAGCGCTTGGTAGGCATCGGTGTTGTATCTCCAGAGCGTGCGTTACAGATGGGTTTCACTGGTGCGATGTTACGTGGTTCAGGCATCGAGTGGGACTTGCGTAAGAAGCAGCCATATGAGGTTTACAGCAAGTTAGATTTTGATATTCCGGTTGGTGTGAATGGTGACTCATATGATCGTTACTTGGTGCGTGTAGAAGAAATGCGCCAATCAAACAGAATCATCAAGCAGTGTGTGAACTGGTTGCGTGCCAACCCAGGCCCTGTGATGAGTGACAACCACAAAGTAACAAGTCCTAAACGTGTGGACATGAAGTCCAACATGGAAGAGTTGATTCACCACTTCAAACTATTCACTGAAGGTATTCACGTACCAGCTGGTGAAGCTTATGCAGCGGTTGAGCATCCAAAAGGTGAGTTTGGTATTTATGCAATTTCTGACGGTGCTAACAAGCCATATCGCTTGAAGATTCGTGCGCCAGGTTTTGTGCATTTATCAGCTTTAGATGAGATGGCAAAAGGTCATATGTTGGCTGATGCTGTAACGATTATTGGTACGCAGGACATTGTGTTCGGCGAGATTGACCGCTAAAAGGATAAGAGAACGTATGTTGTCTGCACAAGCCCGCGCTGAGATAGATCGCAACATTGCTAAATATCCAGCTGACCAAAAACAATCTGCAGTGATGGCTGCATTGGTTGTTGCTCAAGACCAATATGGTTGGGTAACGCCAGAAGCTATTGAAGAGCTTGCGGTGATTTTGGAGATGCCTCCAATTGCTGTTCAAGAGGTAGCAACTTTTTACAACATGTATGACACCAAGCCAGTTGGTAAGTTCAAGTTGGCAGTTTGCACAAACTTACCATGCGAATTATCTGGTGGTGCTCGTGCAGGTGAATACCTCAAAAAGAAACTAGGTATTGGTTACAACGAAACAACTCCTTGTGGCACTTTCACATTAAAAGAAGGTGAGTGCATGGGTGCTTGTGGCGATGCGCCAGTAGCTATTGTGAATAACAAAACAATGTGTAGCTTTATGAGCAATGAAAAGCTAGATGCTTTGATTGAAGAATTAAAAGCTAAAGCCCAGGGAGGTGCAGCATGACCTGTTTGCACGATCGTCACATTCAGCCATTAATCTTGGCTGGTTTAAATGGTGATAACTGGCACTTAAAAGATTACGTTGCGCGCGGTGGCTATGCTCAATTGCGCAAAATTTTGACAGAAGGCATTACGCCTGAAGCGGTGATTGCAGAAGTGAAGGCTTCTGGTCTACGTGGTCGTGGTGGCGCAGGTTTCCCAACAGGTTTGAAGTGGAGTTTCATGCCACGTCAATTCCCAGGTAATAAATACTTGGTTTGTAATACAGACGAAGGTGAGCCAGGGACATTTAAAGACCGCGACATCATTCGTTACAACCCACACGCATTGATTGAAGGTATGGCAATTGCTGCTTATGCCATGGGTATTTCAGTTGGTTATAACTACATTCACGGAGAGATCTGGGAAGGTTATGCGCGCTTTGAAGAAGCTTTAGAAGAGGCTCGCGCGGCAGGTTTCTTGGGTGACAAGATTTGTGGTTCAGATTTCTCATTCCAATTGCATGCACACCATGGTTGGGGCGCTTATATTTGCGGTGAAGAAACTGCACTCTTGGAATCATTAGAGGGCAAGAAAGGTCAGCCACGCTTTAAGCCACCTTTCCCTGCAAGTTTTGGCTTGTACGGTAAACCAACAACAATTAACAACACTGAGACTTTCTCAGCGGTGCCATTCATCTTTGCAGTGGGTGGCGAAGCTTATG
>CAYFKY010000052.1:0-6301 GCA_964343915.1 uncultured Polynucleobacter sp.
AGGGTGATCTCACCCAAATTGCTCTGCGTTAAAACCTCATTCAATAGGGTTTGGACTTCTAAATCAGCTTCCCAACCAGCGTGACCATAAATTTCTGCACCAAGCTGCAATTGCTCTCTTGAACTGGTCCCTGGTGCTGCCAATGTGTGTAAAACTGATCCGGCATAACAAAGTCTTGTCACACCCTGACGATTCAATAGGTGCGCATCAATACGAGCTACTTGCGGGGTAATATCCGCACGCAAACCCAAAGTTCGACCAGATAACTGATCGACCAACTTAAAAGTCTTCAAATTTAAATCTTGGCCTGACCCAGTCAATAAAGAGTCCAGATACTCCAACATAGGAGGCATGACCAACTCATAGCCATATGACTGGAAGCGATCCAAGAGAATACGACGTAACTCTTCAATCTTTCTTGCCTCTGAAGGCAAAACATCTGCGATATTCTCAGGTAGTAACCAACGATTCATTATTTAGCTGCCGGTATTGAAGGAGCGCCTTGCGGGCGACTACTCTTCATAAATTTTAAAAATTCCGAATTAGGATCCATCACCATCAAGTCCTGCTTAGTTTTAAAGCTATTGCGATAAGCCTCTAAACTACGATAGAACTGAGCAAACTGCGGATCACGGTTAAAGGCTTCTCCATACAAAGCGGTTGCCTTAGCATCGCCCTGACCTTTGATCTTTTGTGCATCTCGATATGCTCTAGATAGAATGATATCGCGTTGACGCTCGGCATCGGCACGAATTTTTTCAGACTCAGCAGCACCTGTAGAACGAAGCTCATTCGCCACCCTCTTACGCTCCGCCTCCATACGTCGGAACACTGATTCACTGATCTCTGCCAATAAATCAATGCGCTTCAAACGAACATCCACAATCTCAATACCAATATCTGCAGCTTCTTCAGCAACTTTCTTACGAATGTTCTGCATCACTTGCTCGCGCTGCTCTGAAATCAATTCTCGAACAGTGCGCTTTGTAAACTCTTCATTAAGAGCTGACTTAACCAATTGATTCAAACGATCTTGAGCCAAGCGCTCATCACCTCTAAAACTGATAAAGAAGCGGCGTGGCTCAACAATGCGCCATTTCACATAAGAATCAACCAATAGGTTTTTCTTTTCCGCTGTAATAAAACGCTCTGCATCCGGTGTATCGATTGTCAAAATACGGCGCTCAAAAAACTGTACGCTCTGAAACGGAGGTGGCAATTTAAATTGCAAACCAGGCTCTTCAATCACGCGCACCAATTCACCAAAAGCAAAGACAGCGGCGTATTTACGCTGATCCACAATAAATACTGTTGAGGACAACAAACCAACCACCACAAAGAACGCGGCGATCATAGGAAAAATACGATTATTCATGAATAAGTCTCCTATCGCTCACGGCTGCGCAAACTATCTCTTCTGTCACTTGTAGTGGCAGGAGGGTTTGTATTGGTTGTAGTTGAAGTTGGCGCTGGTGTAGTTGTAACTGCAGGTGTGTTTGCCACTGTATTTGATGCCGGCACCAAAGCAGATGGGCTACCTGGGGTTACCTGTTGAATCAACTTATCCAATGGCAAATACAACAAACTACCTGCATTGCTACGCTGATCAACCATCACCTTCGTTACATTGGTATAAATTTCTTGCATCACATCAATGTACATACGCTCACGAGTCACCTGTGGCGCTTTTGCGTACTCAGGTTGGATCAGCTTAAATCGTGTTGCATCACCTTCAGCCACAGCAATCACTTTCGCTTTATAGCCTTCAGCTTCTTGCATCAAACGATCTGCAGCACCTTTAGCCTTAGGAACAATGTCATTGGCATACGCCTGACCTTCATTCTTGAGGCGCTCACGGTCCTGACCAGCTTTCACTGCATCATCAAAAGCTGCTTGAACTTGCTCAGGCGGCTGAACGTTTTGAACTGTCACACTCGTTACAAATATACCTGCCTTATAACCATCCAGAATCTTCTGAATAGAGGCATTGAGATCAATGGCAAGTTTTTCACGGTTCTCATACAGAACGTTATCCATCTTGCTCTTACCAACAATTTCTCTCACTGCTGTTTCAGCCGCTTGCACAACTGAAGCATCCGGATCTTTATTGTTGAATAAATACTCTGAGGCATCTTTTAAACGATATTGAACGGCGAATTTCACATCAATAATGTTTTCATCCTCAGTCAACATAGAAGAGTCTTTGAGGTTAGATGCTTTAATTAAATTAGCACGACCCACCTCAACGGAACGAATTGAGGAAAGATTGACCACTTCATGGGTCTGAATCGGCCAAGGCATGCGCCAATTAATACCAGGGCGAGTTGTATAACTATATTTACCAAACTGAAGAACAACACCAGTTTGACCTTCTTGAATCATAAAAAAGCCACTAAAAATCCAAACCGCCACAGCAATGGTAGCAACGATACCAATGCCAAAACCAGGCTTCATTCCTTCACCTGATGGTCCTTTTGAACTAGGAGGCTGATTATTGCCACCACCCTGGCGTTTGCCAGTAAATAATCCATTGAGACGATTATTAAAGTCTCTCCACAACTGATCTAAATCAGGTGGACCATCCTGTTTTTGAGGTTGACGCGGCTTGTCTTCCTGCTTCGGTGGAGCGGCATCTTTCTCATCACGCCCACGATTAGGATCAGCTTGGTGGTTATTGCCCCAACCGGGATCATTAACCGAAAATATTTGTAGTAATTTACGCATCGTTGGGAGAATAAAGTCCTGTACGAGTATGAAAAACATCTAATGATTCCCAGCGCTTAGCTGGGGCCTGTGGATCCATTTCTGCCACTGATGGAACTTCCTCTACAGGAGCCTTCATTCTATCAGTGTTCTTTGCCAATTCTGCTAATGTCTCACGGAGCAAATCCAAGCCAATACCTTCTTTAGCAGAGATATAAATAGCTGTTACTTTGCCATTTCTGTCATAACGCAAAACAGGTCCACGCTCCATTAAAGCAGGTACTTGATCAATCTTATTAACCACAACCAATTGAGGGCTTTGATCTGCACCAATTTCAGCTAAGACCTTATCCACTTCAATCATTTGTTGCTCGCGATCAAAACTGGAGGCATCGACCACGTGTAGCAACAAATCAGCCCTCACTGTTTCATCCAATGTTGCTCTAAATGCCTCTACTAATTGATGAGGTAGATCACGAATAAATCCAACCGTATCAGAGACAACCGCATTACCGATTTCAGGCAAATAAACACGTCTAGAAGTTGTATCTAAAGTGGCAAATAGCTGATCAGCTGCATATGTCCCAGCTTTGGTTAAAGCATTGAACAAGGTAGATTTGCCAGCATTGGTATAACCGACCAAAGATACTGAAAAAACGCCACCTTTCTCTCTGGACCTTCTTTGAGTAGCTTGTTGTTTTTGTAGCTTCTCAAGCTCTAGTTGTAAACGTTTGGCTTTACTCTCGAGCATACGGCGATCCAACTCCATCTGAGTTTCACCAGGACCACCACGCATACCAATACCACCCTTTTGGCGCTCCAAGTGGCTCCATGCCTTAACCAAACGAGACACCTGGTATCGAACATTCGCTAGTTGCACTTGCGTTTTACCAACATGACTTTTCGCTCTTTGAGCAAATATGTCCAAGATCAAGCCGGTGCGATCAATCACATGACATTTCAAGTGACGCTCAAGATTTCTTTGCTGCACTGGAGATAAAGCATGATTGAAAATAGCCAACTCAACCTCATTAGCTTCCATTTGCTCACGAAGTTCTGTTGCTTTACCTGAGCCCATATAGAGAGCTGGGTCTGGTTTGGCTCGCTTAGCAATCATGGTCATCACAGGCTTTGAGCCTGCGCTAGACGCAAGCAAGCTCAACTCCGCCATACTATCGGCGAAGTCAGGTTTACCTCCGGGATCAATACCTATGAGAGCGGCTTTAACTGCTTGCATAGAAAGTTAAGCGCTTGGTGTTCCCTCATCCGCACGGAACTCAACTGCTCTGGCAGGAACCACCGTAGAAATGGCATGCTTATATACCATTTGAGTCACCGTATTACGCAACAAAATAACGTACTGGTCAAAAGACTCCACATTGCCCTGCAACTTAATACCATTCACTAGGTAAATGGATACAGGGATATGCTCTTTACGCAATGCGTTTAAAAATGGATCTTGCAAAAGTTGGCCTTTATTATTGTTCATGCCTGCTCCTTCTTTCTTTTTGTTAATTAGGGAGTCTTACTCTGGTTAAAAAATAGTTATCAACAGTGATGAGTGTAACTAAGCTACAAAAAATTGCTATCTACCCTTCTTTTTTTTGCTCTTATCCTGGTCAACAAAAGGGTTTTGACCTGTCTTGAATTCCAATCTCAATGGTGTGCCACGTAGCTTGAAGGCCTCTCTGAAGCGACCCTCCAAATAACGGCGATAGCTATCAGTTACACCACTCAGAGCATTACCGTGAATCACCACAATCGGTGGGTTTGAACCACCTTGGTGCGCGTAACGCATCTTAGGACGAGACATTCCCACACGTTTAGGCTGCTGGAACTCTACAGCCTCCTCCAAAATCCTAGTCAATTTAGGCGTTGGGAGCTTTGACATGGCAGCAGCGTAGGCAGCATCCACATCCTTGAATAACTCTTTAATACCAAATCCTTTGATGGCAGAAATAGGATGGACATTGGCAAAATCTAAGAAACGCAGCTTTCTAGCAATATCTGTTCTAGCTCGCTCCTTGTCATAGTCATCCATGCCATCCCACTTATTGACTGCTAAAACTAAAGCTCGACCAGCATCAACAATAAAACCTGCAATGTGAGCATCTTGCTCAGAAATATCTTGTTGAGCGTCCAACATCAAAATGACCACGTTGGCATCGGCAATCGCTTGCAAGGTTTTCACAACTGAGAATTTTTCAATAGCCTCAAACACTTTGCCGCGCTTACGTAAACCAGCCGTATCGATCATCACATACGGCTTGCCGTTGCGCGTAAATGGCACATCGATTGCATCTCGAGTTGTACCTGGCATATCAAAAGCGATAACACGCTCTTCACCAATTAGTGTATTAATGAAGGTTGACTTGCCCACATTGGGCCTACCAACCACCGCAATACGCATTGGCTTGTCAGTTTTGTCGTCTTCCTCCGGCTCATCTGGAATACCTAAGGCATCCAAGGCCTCATCAATCATGGCGCGAACACCATCTCCATGTGCTGAAGATATGGCAATCGGTTCGCCCAAACCTAACTCATAAAAATCAGCCGTGACTGTTGTATAAGCCATGCCTTCAGCTTTATTCACAGCCAAGATCACAGGTCTACCAGTCTTGCGTAAAAAATCAGCAATTACTCGATCTTGCGGTGCCATACCCAAACGTGCATCCACCAAGAAAATAACAACGTCTGCTTCTACTACGGCTTGCTTGGTTTGCTTGGCCATCTCAGCCAAAATACCCGTTTTGGCAACTGGCTCAAAACCACCTGTATCAATACAAATAAATTCGCGTTCACCCATACGGCCATTACCGTAATGACGATCTCGAGTTAGACCGGCAAAGTCAGCCACCAACGCATCGCGTGATCTCGTCAAACGATTAAATAGCGTTGACTTACCAACGTTTGGTCGACCAACAATGGCAATAACGGGTTTCATAAATAATTAACTGCTTTCTAAGTACAAGGATGATTGTTGATAACCATCCTTGCCATATCTTTTTATTCTTCTTGCAATATCTTAGTTGGGTCTATATGCAGATAAAGAACCGCCACGCGTTTGCACAATCAACAAGCCACTAGCAACAATCGGTGCAGCATCTAGCGCACTACTATCTACACGCACCCTCGCTAAAGCTGTGCCAGTAGTCTGCTCTAGGAAATGCAAATAACCTTGCTTATCACCCATCACTAGCACTTTGCCAACTGCCAAAGGTTCACCAACATCCCGCCAAGTCATGGTCTCATTACGCCAAACTTCAACACCATCAGCCGCCTTAAAAGCTACCACATGAGATTTTTCGTCAGCAGCAAATACTAAGTCTTGTGATTGAGCAGTGCCAGTATGACTAGAAAAATCCTTGGCCCATGTGAATGTGCCACTATTAATGTCACCACAAGCGATGCGGCCTTGGAAAGCTACAGCACATAAACGACGACCCAATAAAGTGGGTCTTGCTGACACATCTGTCATGCGTTCGATTTCAGAGAAACCTTTCGGATAAGCCAATGAAGCTTCCCACAGCACACCACCTGAAGCCAACCCCATGACACCAATCTTGCCACCAGAGAATCCAGTGATAAAAGCATCCGA
>CAYFKY010000053.1:0-6300 GCA_964343915.1 uncultured Polynucleobacter sp.
TGCACCACGCTCATGACCAAATAATTCTGACTCGAGTAAGTCTTTAGGAATAGCCGCTGTGTTCAAAGCGATAAATGGACCACCTGCTCTGGGGCTGTGCTTATGCAACGCTCTAGCAACCAACTCTTTACCTGAGCCAGATTCGCCAGTGATCAAAACAGTCACATTGGATTGGGATAAACGACCAATCGCTCTAAATACATCTTGCATGGCTGGAGCTTGACCAAGAATTTCAGTCGCCTCTTGCATCCGGTCAACCACTTCACGGGTTTGGTTCTGCAGTCTTAGGCTTTCATCAACTGCTCTACGAATCAGCTCAACTGATTTAGCAATATCAAAAGGCTTGGTGATGTATTCAAAAGCACCACCTTGGAATGATGACACCGCTGAATCCAAATCAGAATACGCTGTCATGATGATGACAGGAACGTTGGGATGCTCAGCTTTCACTTGCTGAAGTAGATCGATACCGTTACCGCGTGGCATACGAATATCAGAAATTAATACTTGAGGTTCTTCACCGAGGTCAAAAGCATCCAAAACATCTTGTGGATTACTGAAACTGCGATAAGGCATGTTCTCGCGTTGCAATGCCTTCTCCAATACCCAGCGTATTGATTGATCGTCATCCACAATCCAAACTGGCTTCATATTGATCCCTAATTCTTAATTTCTGTTTAATCCTGACCGTTTTTTAGACGGAAAGGTAACTGCATCTGAAAATCAGTATGGCCAGGCTTACTTGTGCAACCAATAAAACCAAAATGCTGCTGCACATACGTTTGAGCCAATGTAAGACCTAAACCACTACCACCTTCTTTACCTGACACCAATGGAAAGAAAATTTTGTCTTTAATTTCCTCTGGAATACCAGGACCGTTATCAATGACATGCAAATCCAATGCCAGTTTGTATCTTTGCTTATTAATAGTGACATTGCGAGCAACGCGAGTGCGCAATTCAATGACTGCGTCGCCTTGTTCAATTTGAGCTCTAAGCGCCTGCGCAGCATTGTGAACCACGTTTAATACAGCTTGAATGAGCGCTTCTTGGTCACCTAACAAATCAGGCAGACTGATATCGTAATTTCGCTTGATTTTGAGTCCCTGAGGAAACTCAGCCAACACCAAGCTTCTAACTCGCTCTAACACCTCATGGATGTTCACATAATCATCAACGTGCTGTTTACGGTGCGGCGCCAATAAACGATCAACCAGACTCTGCAAACGATCTGATTCTTTGATAATGACTTGCGTGTACTCATGTAAAGACTTGTCTGGCAACTCAAACTCTAAAAGTTGAGCAGCCCCACGAATACCCCCTAAAGGGTTTTTGATTTCATGAGCCAAGTTGCGCATCAGGGTTTTATTAGCCTCGACCTGTTGCACCAATCGATCGTCTCGCTCACTACGTATCTGTTGATCAAGTGGCAACCACTCAATCAATATTAAATCTGGATTATCTAAACCTGCCACCACGACGTGGGCGTTAATAGGCTCATGGTCAGCCCTTGCTGGGCCTGGTCCTAATTGCAAATCTTGTCGCTGTGCCTCAATTTGATCGCCCTTCACTGCCTCAAGCATTTTGAGTAACTCAGGGTTATGACCAAAGAGGTCATGAATAGAGAGTCCTTCTAGCAACTTACTCGAAATATCCAACCCAACTTCTGCCACTGGATTGGCGTACACAACCATTTGATGTGCGTACTCAACCACCAGGATTGCATTAGGCAACTGATCCCAAGCGGTGGGTTGAGAAAAAAGGGCAGCTACTGCTGCCCCTTTTACTGGTTTGCGCAACATACCTGCGCTCTACCTTTTCTAATCTCTCAATTAGAGTGAGTAGTACATATCGAACTCGACTGGGTGAGCAGCCATACGGAAGCGTGTAACTTCTTCCATCTTCAATTCGATGTACGCATCTAACATTGAGTTTGTGAATACACCACCACGAGTCAAGAACTCACGGTCAGCATTCAATGCCTCAAGAGCTTGATCCAAGCTGTTACATACTGTTGGGATCTTTGCATCTTCTTCTGGTGGCAAGTCGTACAAGTTCTTGTCAGCAGCTTCACCTGGATGAATCTTGTTTTGGATACCATCCAAACCAGCCATCATCAATGCAGAGAAACACAAGTATGGGTTAGCCAATGGGTCTGGGAAACGAGTTTCGATACGACGACCCTTAGGATTTGCAACGTGTGGAATACGGATAGAAGCAGAACGGTTACGTGCTGAGTAAGCCAATTTAACTGGAGCTTCAAAGCCTGGAACCAAACGCTTGTATGAGTTTGTACCTGGGTTAGTGATCGCGTTCAATGCACGTGCGTGCTTGATGATACCGCCGATGTAGTACAAAGCTAGATCTGACAAACCTGCGTAGCCGTTACCAGCGAACAAGTTTTGACCGTCTTTCCAAATTGATTGGTGAACGTGCATACCTGAACCGTTGTCACCAACGATTGGTTTTGGCATGAATGTAGCTGTTTTGCCATAAGCGTGAGCTACGTTTTGAATCACGTACTTTTGCAAGATTGTCCAGTCAGCACGTTGAACCAATGTGCTGAACTTAGTACCCAATTCGTTCTGGCCTTGACCAGCCACTTCATGGTGATGCACTTCAACTGGAATACCTAAAGATTCCAAGATCAAGCACATTTCTGAACGCATATCTTGGAATGTGTCTACTGGAGCAACTGGGAAATAGCCGCCTTTTTTACCTGGACGGTGACCTGTGTTGCCGTGTTCGAATGATGTAGCTGATGACCAAGGAGCTTCTTCAGATTCAACTTTGTAGAAACAACCTTGCATGTCGTTGCCCCAAGTAATGCTGTCAAATACAAAGAACTCTGGCTCTGGACCAAAGTAAGCTGTATCACCAATACCTGTGCTCTTCAAATATGCTTCTGCGCGTTTAGCGATAGAACGTGGGTCACGGTCATAGCCTTTGCCATCAGATGGCTCGATAACGTCGCATGATAGAACCAATGTTGGCTCTTCATAGAATGGGTCGATATAAGCAGTTACTGGATCTGGCATCAATAACATGTCTGATGCTTCAATACCTTTCCAACCTGCAATTGATGAGCCGTCAAATGCATGACCACTCTCAAATTTATCTTCATCAAAGTGAGATACAGGCACAGATACGTGCTGCTCTTTACCCTTAGTGTCTGTAAAGCGGAAGTCTACAAAAGTTACTTCTTTTTCTTTTGCAAGCTTCATTACATCTGCGACGGTCTTCGTTGTCATGCAAATCTCCTATTGGAACAATCTCAAATCAGTCATGCAGTGTTTGGCACCACACAACCCACTAACTAAAACTATGCACAAAGCATGCCAAATAAACATGCCTCATATTCTTAACAACATTTTAGGTCAAAACGACCCTGGCACCGATCCCATATGCACCAATATAGTGCAGATAAGCACTAAAACAAAGCCAATGGGGCTTTAATCCCCATTTTTGTGCAAATCGTGGATGATATGACCCAAATCCTGCACACCCTGCCTTAGTTTGGGCCAAGCCAACTCAACTTGCGCTGATTGGCCTTTAACACCTAACTCAATATGACGCTTAGCAAAAACACCTGTCTTCTGTGGGTCCCCCACAGACGGCAAGCTAAATACTTTGACATCAGGGTAGGTATTTTCAATCCTTTCCATAAGAGGTGTCAAACTCGCCTCCATTGCTAAAGGAACAATAAAGCTACGTTCTACAAAATCTACCTGATGAAACAAGTCTTTATAGAAATGATCTAAAACCCAAGTCATCATGGGAGCTGCCATCACTGGGAACCCAGGCACAAAATAATGCTCACGAATGGTGAACCCTGGTATCTGATTAAAAGGGTTGGGAATAATTTGACTGCCCTTTGGAAACTCCCCCATCTTCATGCGCAGCAAATTATCTGAGCTATTTAAATCACCCTTAACCGGATCCCCTTCAGCCATGGTAATAATTCTCTGCGTGATGAGTTGTTTTGCCTCAGGATGTAATTCAAGTGGCAAATTCAGTGCGGCCGCAGCACATTGTCTGGTGTGATCATCTGGTGTTGAACCAATCCCACCTGTACTAAAGACAACATCATTGGTGGCAAAACTTCTTTTTAGAACCTCAGTAATGGCAGCTCGATCATCGCCCACATACTCAACTTGAGATAGAGATAGGCCACGCTCACTGAGAAGCTCAATCATCTTTGCCATGTGTTTGTCTTGTCGTTTGCCAGACAAAATCTCATCACCCACCACAATCAAACGAAATTTCTTATTTGTCATATTAAGAGTTCCCTAAAACAATCCCATGGTGAGCACGGTGTTCACGCAAAGCATGTAATAAATAGTGGGCAAACCAAAGCGCTGAAAATACAAATACTATGGAGTAAACCCATAGAACCACAAAAGAAACTATCGGGAAAAAGATAATTGCCATCGCCGATGTTGCCCAAAAGAATGTTGGCACTGCCCCTAAAAGACCACACAGAATACCCATGGTGAGTAATGGCCAGCGATGTGTTTCCATAAGCGCTTGCCGCTCTGCTTCAGTAGCATGATGGGCAAGCACGTCATAGCTCATTAAACGCATGGTCAACCACCCCCAAAACAAGGGCGGCAAAATAGCAACCATCGGTGGCACCCACCAAATAGGCAGAGTCACAAGTATCAACACACAACATATAACAATCGATATCAAGGCATACAGCAAACTTCTGATCAATCCACCTTCATGAGCTTGATATAAATCTTGATAACCAGGCTGTGCTGCGACGAAACGGATTACCACGGGCACAGAAGTAAAAGCTATCAAGACCAATAATGAAATCGTGATGATAGGAATTAAGACAATGACTAAAAGCAATGGCGCCATCACCGCCCTGATTTCATCCCAACCTGTTGCTGACATCACATCAGCCATCCAAGCAGTCAAGAAAGAATTGGTGATAAAAAATCTGATTGATTCAAGTGCAGGCTCCCACATAAAAAAGAACAGCAACGCCCAAAAGACACTCACCATCAAGAATGGTCGCAAACTCAGCCAAATCATCTTGGGATGCATGAGGCTAACAATTGATAAACCTAGTGATCTAAACACACAATCCTTTTGAATATTAACTAGGCTTTAGAAGCGTACGCCATGCGTGCTTTAAACCTTGCCACTGATGAGTGAGTACATGGTTAGATACTTCCAAATTCTTAACACCCGTTGGATATGGTCGAGAATCAAATATAGCTGTCTTGAAGATCATGTCCCACCATGGAAACAAAATGCCAAAATTACAACCACCCAAGACACCTGGCTTACCAGGCGCCTCATGACCCATGCCAATCGCATGATGGTAGCGATGGAATTTTGGTGAAATGATCAAATACTTAAACCAGCCATGGTCAAAATTTAGATTGCCATGCTGCCAGCTTTGAACTAACTGACCTATCGCCATGATCCAAAGAAACTGAATAGGTTCCACACCAATCATCAAAGCCAAAGCAGCAAATACTGCAGAATGCCCTAGGTCATCTAAGAAGTGATTTCGGTTGTCGGTCCAGACCGTCATGTATTTTTGGCTGTGGTGCAAAGCATGCAACTGCCACCACCAATTCCAATGGTGTGATGCTCGGTGATAGAGATATTCACCCAAGTCCAGAATCACCAAATAAACCAAAAAGCTGACCCAAGGAATAGAAGTCACGCCAGGAATCCAACCTTCTACATTCAAACGATGGAACTGAATGTCGTGAAGCTGTGCTTCAAACCAAAAGTACAACTCAGAAAAACCAAAGAACAAAATTAACTTCACCAAACCCAAGCGATGAATCAAGGTATAAAAAATATCCACCAGTTGCGCCATACTGCGTTGCTTGAGCACTAGAGGATCATTTGATAGAGATTCAACCGGAAACAACTTTTCTAGTGGCTTAAATACCAACAAAATAATGATGATTTGAATGACACCAAACAAAAACCAATCAAGTCCGGCAATTGCATCATCCGCATACCCCATACCACCAGTGAGGTACAAAATTGGCAAGACTATCTCTTGCATCATCCATTCTTGGAGACTGGCATACCAGGCAGTTAGCGCAGAAATCATGGCTTAATTATTCTTGAAATTTCAGAATGCTGCTGAAGACTTAATATCGTGTCAAAACAATAGCCTTTTTTCTTAAGACCCACAATCAAAGGCTCTAAGACAGCAGGAGCCCAAGGGTCTCTTCGAGACCAAATCCCAAGATGTGCCATGGCAATATCACCTGGTTGCAGCGTTTGAAGGGCTTTACTCAAAAGCTGCTGGTTAGGGAACTT
>CAYFKY010000054.1:0-6250 GCA_964343915.1 uncultured Polynucleobacter sp.
GAATGCCTAAGCGTACCGACATAAAAAGTATTTTAATTATTGGCGCAGGCCCAATCGTCATTGGACAGGCTTGCGAATTCGACTACTCTGGTGCACAAGCTTGTAAAGCTTTGCGCTCAGAAGGTTACAAAGTTATCTTGGTCAACAGCAATCCTGCGACCATCATGACTGACCCAGAGATGGCGGATGTGACATACATCGAACCCATCACATGGGAAGTGGTTGAGCGAATTATTGCCAAAGAAAAACCAGATGCTATTTTGCCAACCATGGGCGGTCAGACTGCTTTGAACTGTGCTTTGGATTTGCATAGAAACGGTGTTTTGAAGAAATACGGTTGCGAACTGATTGGTGCTTCTCCTGAGGCGATTGATAAAG
This sequence comes from uncultured Polynucleobacter sp., assembly GCA_964343915.1. Lineage (GTDB taxonomy): Bacteria > Pseudomonadota > Gammaproteobacteria > Burkholderiales > Burkholderiaceae > Polynucleobacter. The sequence goes on from CAYFKY010000054.1 coordinate 379, forward strand.
CAGAAGATCGTCAAAAATTCAAAGAGGCGATGACCAAAATTGGTTTGGGTTCTGCTAAATCTGGCATTGCACATTCTTTGGAAGAGGCGCATGCAGTTCAACAGCAAATCGCGACTGAAACTGGTGGTGCAGGTTACCCAGTGATTATTCGCCCATCATTCACGATGGGTGGATCAGGTGGTGGTATTGCTTATAACCGTGAAGAATTTGAAGAGATTTGTAAACGTGGTTTAGATCTATCTCCAACGCGTGAGCTCTTGATTGAAGAGTCTTTGTTAGGTTGGAAAGAGTATGAAATGGAAGTGGTGCGTGACCGCAAGGACAATTGCATCATCGTTTGTTCGATTGAAAACTTGGACCCAATGGGTGTGCACACAGGTGACTCAATCACGGTGGCGCCTGCGCAAACATTGACTGATCGTGAATATCAAATTTTGCGTAATGCCTCTTTGGCGGTGTTGCGTGAGATTGGCGTTGATACTGGGGGCTCTAACGTTCAGTTCTCTATCAATCCTGTGGATGGTCGCATGATTGTGATTGAGATGAATCCACGTGTATCTCGCTCATCAGCGTTGGCATCGAAAGCAACTGGTTTCCCAATTGCGAAAATCGCTGCGAAGCTAGCGGTTGGTTTTACTTTAGATGAATTGCAAAACGACATTACTGGTGGCAAAACACCAGCATCGTTTGAGCCATCTATTGACTATGTGGTTACTAAGATCCCTCGCTTTGCCTTTGAGAAATTCCCGGCAGCTGATAAGCGTTTAACAACGCAAATGAAATCAGTGGGTGAGGTGATGGCAATTGGTAGAACATTCCAAGAGTCTTTCCAAAAAGCCCTGCGTGGTTTGGAAGTAGGTGTTGATGGTCTTGACGAAAAATCAACTGACCTAGATGAAATTACTCAAGAGATTCGTGAACCTGGCCCAGATCGTATTTGGTATTTGGGTGATGCACTTCGTTTAGGCATGACAGAGCAAGAAGCGTTTGCTCATACAGCGATTGATCCTTGGTTCTTGGCGCAAATTTCTGAGTTGATTCAGATTGAAAAGAAATTACAAGATCGTCAATTAAAAGACTTGAGCGCACAAGAGTTACGTTTTGTGAAACAAAAAGGTTTCTCAGATCGTCGTTTGGCTAAATTATTGAAGACAGACGCTAAAGCGGTGCGTGAAGCACGTCATGCGTTAAAAGTAAGACCTGTATATAAGCGCGTGGATACATGTGCTGCTGAATTCTCAACCAACACTGCTTACATGTACTCATGTTATGAAGCAGAGCATGGTGAGTGTGAGTCTCAGCCAACTGCCAAAGAAAAAATCATGGTGTTGGGCGGTGGCCCTAACCGTATTGGTCAAGGTATTGAGTTTGACTACTGTTGCGTACACGCAGCTTTAGCGATGCGTGATGATGGTTACGAAACCATCATGGTTAACTGCAACCCAGAAACTGTTTCAACCGACTATGACACTTCTGATCGCTTGTACTTTGAGCCATTAACTTTGGAAGATGTTTTAGAAATCGTTGCGATTGAAAAACCAAAAGGCGTGATTGTTCAATATGGTGGCCAGACTCCATTGAAGCTAGCCTTGGATTTGGAAGCGAATGGCGTACCTATTATTGGTACAAGCCCAGACATGATTGATGCGGCAGAAGATCGTGAGCGCTTCCAAAAATTATTGCAAGATCTAGGTTTGCGTCAGCCACCGAATAGAACTGCTCGCACAGAGCCTGAGGCTTTGAAGTTGGCTGATGAAATCGGTTACCCATTGGTAGTTCGTCCTTCCTATGTGTTGGGTGGGCGTGCGATGGAAATCGTTCATGACGGCCGTGATCTTGAGCGTTACATGCGTGAAGCGGTGAAAGTTTCTAATGACTCCCCAGTTTTGCTAGATCGTTTCTTGAATGATGCGATTGAGTGTGACGTGGACTGTATTTCTGACGGTAAGCGTGTATTCATTGGTGGTGTGATGGAGCACATTGAGCAGGCTGGCGTTCACTCAGGTGACTCCGCATGTTCATTGCCACCGTATTCACTATCTAAGGCAACTGTTGATGAGATGCGTCGCCAAACAGCTGCGATGGCAAAAGGCTTGAATGTGGTTGGTTTGATGAACGTTCAGTTTGCGATTCAGCAGGTGAATGGCAAAGACATTGTTTATGTACTTGAAGTGAACCCACGTGCTTCTAGAACTGTGCCATATGTATCAAAAGCGACAGGTTTGCAATTGGCAAAAATTGCAGCACGTTGTATGGCAGGTCAAAGTCTTGACCAGCAAGGTATTGGTGAGGAAGTGATTCCGCCATACTTCTCTGTGAAAGAAGCTGTATTCCCATTCAATAAGTTCCCTGGCGTTGATCCAATTCTTGGACCTGAGATGCGTTCAACAGGTGAGGTAATGGGTGTTGGTCGAACATTTGGTGAGGCACTCTTTAAATCTCAGTTGGCTGCAAGCACCACATTGCCAAAATCAGGCACTGTATTGTTGACTGTCAAAGATAGCGATAAGGCTAAAGCTGTTGAAGTGGCAGAAATGCTTAACAGCATGGGCTACTCTATTGTTGCCACTCAAGGCACTGCAGCCGCGATTGAGGCGGCAGGTGTTCCTGTGAAGCGTGTGAACAAAGTGAAGGATGGTCGTCCACACATTGTTGACATGATCAAGAATGGCGAGATCGCATTGGTATTTACAACTGTGGATGAGACTAGAACGGCGATTGCTGATTCAAGATCGATTCGTACAACGGCTCAGGCTAACCGTGTGACGTATTACACAACTATCAGCGGTGCTAAAGCAGCGGTGGCAGGTATTAAGGCGATTGATCAATTAGAGGTGTATGACTTGCAAGGCTTGCACGCATCGATTGATTAAGTGCAAGATAAGCAACATATCAAGAAATTAATTTAGAAGGTTTGAAGTCAAAATGAGTACGATTCCTATTACTAAGCGTGGTGCAGAGTTATTAAAAGAAGAGTTGCATCGCTTAAAGCACGTAGAGCGTCCTGCTGTGATTAATGCTATTTCAGAAGCTCGCGCTCAGGGAGATCTATCTGAGAACGCTGAATATGATGCTGCTAAAGAAAAGCAAGCTTTCATTGAGGGTCGCATTCAAGAGTTAGAGGGTAAGTTATCTGCAGCTCAAATCATCGATCCATCATCATTGGATGTGGAAGGTCGCATTGTGTTTGGTGCAACTGTTGAGTTGGAAGATTTGGAAGATGGTAAGAAAGCCATTTATCAAATCGTGGGCGATGATGAGGCTGATTTAGAAAACGGAAAAATTTCTATCAGTTCACCGATTGCCAGAGCCCTGATTGGTAAAGAAGAGGGTGATGTTGCTACATTCTCATCACCAGGCGGTAGTCGCGAAGTTGAGATTTTGAGCGTTAATTACGTTTAAATAGAGATGCACATCACTGCCCAAAGATTGTTTGTATTCATACTGACCCTTTGGGTGGGTAGCATTATCACAGTGGGTTACATTGTGGCCCCAGCATTATTTGCAACACTCACAGATACTCAAGTTGCTGGGATGGTGGCCGGAGCATTATTCCGCATTGAGGGCACTATTAGCATGATCACTAGTGCAGCTCTCATGGTGTTTGCCAATTTACTCGTGAAGCGTGGTTTAAATAGATATCGTCAAGTGCGTTGGTATTTGCTGGCGATGCTCGTTTGCGCTGCCGTGGTTGCATTTGTGTTGCAACCTATGATGAATGCTCTAAGAGAAGAGGCTTTAAGCCATGGGTTTCCAGTGATGCTCTCGCCATTGGCCAAATCATTTGGTCAGTTGCATGGCATTTCTAGCACTTTGTACTTGGTGCAATCGCTGATTGGTTTAATGTTGTTGTGGCGCTTGAGTAAGCCCATTGATTTGACCACCACAGATGTGGTGGCCAATCAAAATCAATCCAATTAATATACCGAGGGTAGATTAGCCGAGTTGGCGTTTCTTGGCGCTGACTTGTCTTGGTTTGGCGCGTTTCACTTGACCGCCTGCGGCAACACGTTGATTGCCTAACACGGTGGTGGCAACAGGTTTAGGGCGACGCTGTGGATTGCGTGTGAACTTCTTCACCATCACCACTTTAGGGCCACCGTTTTTGCTACGGCGCTTATCTTCGATTTCTTTTTCAACCTTTGGTCGGAAAAGAACTAATAATTTACCGATGTGCTGAATAGGGGCTGCGCCCAATTCTTCACATAATTGGTTGTAAATGGCTACGCGAGCTTCACGATCATCACCAAACACACGCACTTTAATTAAGCCGTGAGATTTGAGACCGTTATTCACTTCTTTAACGACTGCTGGAGTTAAGCCATCAGCACCAATTAAAACGATTGGTTTTAACGCATGAGCGTCTGAGCGGAGTGCCGAGCGTTCGGCAGAGGATAATTCAAGTATTGGCATAGATATTTCTTCGGAAGGCCTCCATGATAAGCCATTAAATTAGGGGCTTTGGTAAAAAGAGCGGAAAATAGCGCTTTAAATAGTAAAAATGCTGGAAGTAGGTTGCAGTGGCAAAGAATAAATTCAATAAGGACTGGTTAAACGATCACCTCAATGACCCTTACGTCAAAATGGCGCAGAGGGAAGGGTATCGTGCCCGCGCCGCCTATAAATTAAAAGAAATTGATGAGCAGGATCGCCTGATTGGGCCTGGCATGGTGGTAGTTGACTTGGGCAGTACGCCAGGTAGTTGGTCACAGTACACCCGTAATCGTTTGGTTGAGTTTGGCAAAAAGAATCCTGAGACACCAGATGGCAAGCCTTTTGGCACGATTGTGGCGATTGATATTTTGCCCATGGAAGAAATTGCTGATGTGACCTATTTGCAAGGTGACTTTAGGGAAGAAGAGGTTTTAAGGCGTTTTGAAGCTTTATTGCCAGGCAACCCTGAGGATGGCCCTAGAGTGGATTTGGTTTTATCGGATATGGCGCCTAATTTATCTGGAGTTGCCACAGCGGATGCCGCCAGAATGGGGCATTTGGCAGATTTAGCACTTGAATTTGCCCAAGCTCATCTCAAGCCCAATGGAGCTTTATTGATTAAATGCTTTCATGGCAGTGGTTACAGTCAGATCGTCGAGTCGTTTAAACGGGTATTTAAAGTCGTTTCTCCTCGAAAACCCAAGGCATCCCGAGACAAGTCCGCTGAGACTTTCTTGTTAGGAAAACATCTTAAGTGAGTAAAAACTCCTTAAAACCACAATAAATACTGGGGAATAGCACTTTTTTAAGTTCGGCACTTGAAAAAGGGAGGGAGTAGAATCATATGTGTATAGATCTATGTGCCTTAAGGAGGCTTTGTGAACAATAATTGGATGCAGAAAGTTGGTGTGTGGCTTGTTGTGGGCCTCGTGCTGTTCACTGTTTTCAAACAATTTGATAAGCCCCGTAATCAAGATAACGTGACTTACTCTCAATTCATGGAAGATGCCAAAAATGGCAAAGTGAAGAGGGTTGACGTTCAGGGTCGCAACATTCAAGTAACACCTGCTGATGGTCAGAAATATTCAGTGATCAGCCCAGGTGACATTTGGATGGTTGGTGACTTGATGAAATTCGGTGTGCAAGTAACTGGTAAAGCAGAAGAAGAGCAAAGTCTTTTGGTCTCTGCTTTGTACTACTTGGGCCCAACATTGTTGATCATTGGTTTTTGGTTCTTGATGATGCGTCAAATGCAAGGTGGTGGCAAAGGAGGCGCGTTCTCTTTTGGTAAATCACGTGCGCGCTTAATTGATGAAAATACCAATGCGATTACATTTGCAGACGTGGCTGGTTGTGATGAGGCCAAAGAAGAAGTATTTGAGTTAGTGGATTTCTTAAAAGATCCAACCAAATTCCAAAAGCTTGGCGGTCATATTCC
>CAYFKY010000055.1:0-6219 GCA_964343915.1 uncultured Polynucleobacter sp.
GTTGTGAATCAACGAGCTAATTTGCTTGATGCGAGCCAATTATTAGAAGACGCAGCATTTGATAAGTACTCATTTTTGAGAGACTCCTATTTGCAAAGACGTCGTAATCAGGTGTATGACGGCAATCCGCCGCTATCGGCTGACTAATTCGATATCAAGCTAATTGGGCTAAGACCTTCAATTAGCAATACAATTTAGCTATTCACATTATTTAACTGATTAATTTATGCGCGTTTCATTGCTTAAAGTATTTTTTGCATTTTTAGGTCTTTTTATTTGGTCAAGCTCAACCATTGCCCAAAATACCAATACACCTGATGGCTTGGTCAAATTCGTTGTTGAAGACGTAATGACTGTGATTAAAAATGACAAGGCAATTCAGAGTGGCGACTTCAGAAAAATTAACGCGTTGGTTGATCAGAAAATTTTGCCTTACAGCGATTTTCAAAAAACTACTCAGTTATCCATGGGTAAAAACTGGTCAAAGGCCTCAGCACAACAACAGGCTCAGATTACACAAGAATTTAAAACTCTTTTAATCCGGATTTATGGCGGTGCATTAGCTCAAATTAAGGATCAAAAGGTTCAATACAAACCATTTAGAGCGGCTGCAGATGACACAGATGTTGTTGTTAAAACCGTGGTGATTGGCAAAGGTGAGCCAATTCAATTGGATTACCGCCTAGAAAAAACAGCCAATGGTTGGAAGGTGTATGACATTAATATTTTGGGCGCCTGGTTGGTTGAGTCTTACCGTAATCAATTCAATGATCAGGTAAGCAAGGGCGGCATTGATGGCTTGATCCAATTTTTGCAACAACGTAACAATGCGTTAGCAAACGCTAAGTAAAAATTAAAACATTCATGACACTTCAATTTCAACTGCCTGCAGAAATCTCCCACAATAATGTGGAAGCTGTGCTTGCCCAGGGCATTGCTGTCATTGATACGTTACAGGCTGAAAATAACTTAACAATTGATTGCCAAGCCCTCACAGTGTTTGATTCAAGTGCATTGAGTGCGCTTTTATCTATGCGCAGACACGCGCAAGCTAAAAACGTCCATATCGCATTGCAATCAATTCCAGAAAAACTAGCTAGCCTTGCTCAAGTGTATGGCGTAGCTGATGTCGTGCTTGTATGAGTGCGATTTCTTTTAAACACCTCACCAAAAATTACGGTTCTTTAGTTGCTCTAAACGATGTTAGTTTAGACATTGAAGAAGGAGAGTTCTTTGGTTTGTTGGGCCCCAATGGCGCCGGAAAAACCACTCTCATCTCTATTTTGGCTGGCTTATGTCGACCAACTACGGGATCTGTTGAAGTGATGGGGCATGACGTTCAATCAGATTTCAGATCGGCAAGACGACTCTTGGGGATTGTGCCGCAGGAGCTTGTGTTCGATCCATTCTTTACAGTAAGAGAAACACTGCAATTTCAGTCTGGATATTTTGGGATAAAAAATAATGGTGAGTGGATTGATGAGATTCTTCACCATCTAGGCCTTGCCGATAAAGCCAATAAAAATATGCGCGCTTTATCTGGTGGCATGAAGCGTCGTGTCTTGGTGGCGCAAGCCCTCGTGCATAGACCGCCAGTGATTGTCTTGGATGAGCCAACCGCTGGTGTTGATGTGGAGTTACGTCAATCTTTATGGAAGTTCATCAGCCGTTTAAATAAAGAAGGTCACACGATTGTTTTGACCACCCATTATTTAGAAGAGGCGCAAGAGTTGTGCGGGCGCATTGCCATGCTCAAAAAAGGCCAAATTGTTGCCTTGGATACCACTGCTAATCTATTGGCAAGAGTTAATAACTCACAAACTAAAGACGGCGACTTAGAAGATGTCTTTATGCAAATCATGAGCGAGGGGCGTTAATGAGTCAGTTACGTTCATCTCCGTTTGCCTATGCCAGTGGTTTTCAGGCTCTTTTTTATAAAGAGGTCAAACGATTCTGGCGCGTTAGTTTTCAAACTGTGGCTGCCCCAGTCTTAACGGCAATTTTATATTTGATGATTTTTGGTCATGTGCTAGAAGATCATGTCAAAGTGTATGGGGCCATCAGTTACACCGCATTTTTAATACCTGGTTTGGTGATGATGAGTCTTTTGCAAAATTCGTTTGCAAATACATCTTCCTCTTTGATTCAATCCAAAATCACGGGCAATCTTATTTTTGTGTTGTTGGCACCTTTGTCACACCTAGAATTTTTTATGGCTTATGTCTTGGCCGCGATGGTTAGGGGTTTGGTAGTTGGTTTGGGTGTATTTCTAGCCACCTGTTGGTTTACAGATATTTCATTTCAAATGCCTTTGTGGATTTTGGTGTTTGGCTTATTAAGCGCTGCAGTACTAGGTGCTCTTGGATTAATTGCTGGTATTTGGGCAGAGAAGTTTGATCAGCTAGCCGCCTTTCAAAACTTTTTCATCATGCCTGCGACCATGTTGTCTGGAGTTTTTTACTCGATTCATACTTTGCCGGCTATTTGGCAAAGTATTTCTCATTTCAACCCGTTCTTCTACATGATTGACGGTTTTAGATATGGATTTTTTGGGGTTTCAGATGTGTCGCCTTGGTTTAGCCTGGCAATTGTTGGTTCATTCTTCTTGCTGGTTGCCATAGCAGCCATCAGATTGCTGGCAACAGGGTATAAATTACGTCACTGATCCATTTTGTTAAACGTTTGAGTCGTAAGAAGAGATAGATAAAATGTTGCCAACACCTGAACAAGTCAAAGAGTACATTGCTAAAGGTATTAACTGCTCCCATCTAGATGTTGAGGGTGATGGGCAGCATTTTTTTGCAACGATTGTGAGCGTTGAGTTTGAAGGTTTAAGGTTGGTGCAACGTCATCAAAAAGTTTATGCAGCGTTGGGTGATCGTATGAAATCAGAAATCCATGCGTTGTCATTTAAAGCATTAACACCTGCAGAGTATGCAGCTGGTAAGTAATCAAAAAGGTTAAAACAGAATTGGATAAGTTATCAATACAAGGCGGACAACCTTTAAAAGGTGAGATCACGATCACTGGTGCAAAAAATGCAGCCTTGCCGATTCTGTGCGCAGGTCTTTTAAGTGCAGAGCCGATTACCTTGCGCAATTTGCCAGATTTACAAGACGTTAGAACAATTCTAAAAATCTTGGCGCAAATGGGATTGAAGGTGACTTTCCCCAATCCTGATGATCGCTCAGTGGTGATTTTGGATGGTTCAGATATTCATACGCCAGAGGCTTCGTACGATTTAGTAAAAACTATGCGGGCTTCGATTTTAGTATTAGGACCTTTGTTGGCTCGTTTTGGTCATGCGAAGGTGTCTTTGCCAGGTGGTTGTGCAATTGGTGCTCGTCCTGTGGATCAGCACATCAAAGGTTTAAAAGCCATGGGTGCTGATATCCATATTGAGCACGGCTATATTGAAGCTAAATTTGGCAAAAATCCAAACGCTTTGGTTGGAGCCAAGATTTTGACAGACATGATCACGGTGACCGGCACAGAAAATTTGATGATGGCTGCTGTATTGGCTGAAGGCGAGACTGTTTTAGAAAATGCTGCCCGTGAACCAGAAGTAACAGACTTAGCAGAGTTACTCATTAAGATGGGCGCCAAAATCACAGGTGTGGGTACCGATCGACTAGTGATCCAGGGTGTTAAAAAGCTTCATGGTGCTGAGCACAGCATCATCGCTGACCGTATTGAGACAGGCACATTCATGTGTGCTGCTGGCGCAATGGGCGAAATTGGCGCTGACTTGATGATTAAAAATGCGAGACCAGACACACTAGAAGCCGTGATTGATAAGTTGCGTGAAGCAGGCTTACAAATTGAATTGGGCAAAGACTGGATACACGTCAAGATGAACCAAAGGCCTAAAGCAGTTAGTTTTAGAACTTCTGAATATCCAGCGTTTCCAACAGATATGCAGGCTCAGTTCATGGCAATGAATGCTGTGGCTACAGGCACATCCCGTGTAACAGAAACTATCTTTGAAAACCGTTTTATGCACGTTCAAGAGTTAAATCGCTTGGGTGCACAAATCGTGATTGAGGGAAATACTGCAATTACTGAGGGTGTGGATGGTTTGTCTGGCGCTATTGTGATGGCTACAGACTTAAGAGCTTCAGCCAGTCTTGTGATTGCTGGCTTGGCAGCGCAAGGCGAGACCATTGTGGATCGTATTTATCACTTGGATCGTGGTTACGACCGAATGGAGCGAAAATTAGCCGCAGTAGGCGCTAACATCGTTCGCGTGAAATAATAGAGCCATGTCTAATATGATTACCTTAGCCCTATCAAAGGGCCGCATTTTTGATGAGACTTTGCCGATGTTGGCAAAGGCTGGTATCACTGTATCTGAAGATCCAGAATCTTCTCGCAAACTAATACTGCCAACTTCAAGCCCTAACTTAAGGGTCATCATTGTTCGAGCATCGGATGTGCCAACTTATGTTCAGTATGGTGCTGCTGATATCGGTGTGGCTGGCTATGATGTATTAGCTGAGCATGGTATGGATGGCTTGTATGCCCCGATCGATTTAGGGATTGCAAAATGCCGTTTATCTGTTGCTGTGAGAGATGGTTTTGATTACGCCAGTGCAGTGCGCCAAGGCGCACGTTTGCGCGTAGTGACCAAATATGTTGAGCAAGCCAGAGAGCACTTTGCTAACAAAGGTGTGCACGTTGATTTAATTAAGCTGTATGGCTCAATGGAGTTAGGCCCATTGGTGGGTTTGGCTGATGCGATTGTTGACTTGGTTTCAACAGGTAATACGCTCAAAGCAAATCAACTGAAAGAAGTTGAAGTCATTACTCAAATTAGCTCACGTTTAGTGGTTAATCAGGCTGCGTACAAACGCCGTCGCGAGCAATTGCAACCTTTGTTAGATGCATTCTCAAAGGTTTAAAACAAAAAATGGCAGCCAACTTAGTTCGTCAACTTAATAGTCATGATGCTGACTTTGCGCCAGCACTTAAAAAGCTATTAGCTTTTTCTGCCGCAGATGATGCTGCGATAGAGACTGCGGCGGCAAAAATTTTGGCGGACGTACAGGCTCGTGGTGATGCAGCTGTACTTGAGTACACCCAGCAATTTGATCGATTATCTAAAGATCAAGCAAGTTCAGTTAAAGCGTTAGAGATTTCAAAAGCAGATTTGATGGCTGCACTCAATGCTTTGCCGGCAGAACAAAGATCAGCATTAGAGGCAGCAGCAGAGCGAGTAAAAAGTTATCACGAGCGTCAAAAAGTTGAGTCTGGTTGCCACAGTTGGGATTACGCAGATGAAAACGGCACGCGACTTGGCCAAAAAGTAACGCCATTAGATCGTGCGGGTTTGTATGTGCCAGGTGGAAAAGCTGCTTATCCATCATCAGTATTAATGAATGCGATTCCAGCCAAAGTAGCGGGTGTGAGTGAAGTCATCATGGTTGTACCAACACCAGATGGTGTGCGTAACCCCTTGGTTCTTGCTGCAGCTGCAGTAGCTGGTGTGGATAGAGCATTCACGATTGGCGGTGCACAAGCGATTGGTGCATTGGCATATGGCACGGAAACTATTCCAGCGGTTGATAAGATTGTGGGCCCTGGCAATGCCTACGTGGCAGCAGCTAAGCGCCGTGTATTTGGTACGGTGGGCATCGATATGATTGCTGGACCATCAGAAATTTTGGTTTTGTGTGATGGCAAAACCAACCCTGATTGGGTGGCGATGGACTTGTTCTCGCAAGCTGAGCATGATGAATTAGCTCAATCGATACTTCTTTGCCCAGACCAATCATTTATTGATCAAGTGCAAAACAGCATCAATCAATTTTTGCCAGAAATGCCAAGGCAAGCGGTGATTAAAAAATCATTGCAAGATCGTGGCGCCATGATCTTGGTAAAAAATATGGAAGAGGCGTGTGAGATTGCTAATTCAATTGCTGCTGAGCATCTAGAAATTTCTGCAGAAAACCCACGAAAGTGGGCTGAACTCATTCGTCATGCCGGCGCCATTTTTATGGGGCCATACACAAGCGAATCGCTTGGTGATTATTGCGCAGGCCCTAATCATGTATTGCCAACCATGAGAACATCTCGTTTCTCATCCCCGTTGGGAGTCTATGACTTTATCAAGCGATCAAGCATGATTGAAGTGAGCGACCAAGGTGCGCAACATCTTGGAAAAATTGCCAGCACTTTAGCTCACGGCGAAGGTCTGCAAGCTCATGCAAGAGCGGCAGA
>CAYFKY010000056.1:0-6200 GCA_964343915.1 uncultured Polynucleobacter sp.
GTCTTTAAGAATTTCTCGGCCACGATGAGAAATAACAAAGAAATTCGTCACCTTGTTTTGCCCATGAGTTATTTAATTTCAACACCTCGTGTGGTATTTGATACAGGTGTTGAAGCTCAAAAAGAACTGTTGCCCTTGGGTCAGGACGCCGTTAAAAATAATAAAGCAGGTGCTAAACCAACTTTATTGGTATTGGTAGTTGGTGAAACTGTGAGAGCTGCGAACTGGGGCTTATCTGGTTATGAGAGGCAAACAACGCCTAGCTTGGCAAAGCAGGATGTCATTAATTTCCCATACGTGGTGAGTTGTGGCACCAATACAGAAGTATCCGTGCCGTGTATGTTCTCTGCCTTGGGCAGAAAACAATATGATGAAAAGAAGATTCGCTCAACAGAGTCTTTATTACATTTAATTGCTCGCACAGGCGTGCCAGTGACCTGGATTGATAACCAGTCGGGTTGTAAGGGCGTTTGCAAAGGTCTAGAAAACATTGATGCTAAAACCTTGGGAACACCTGAGATTTGTCCAGCTACTGGTTGCTATGACGAGACTCTATTAAGAGGTCTTGAGGCTACCATTAAAAAATCAACCGGTGATCAGGTTGTTGTGCTTCACCAGTTAGGTAATCATGGTCCGGCGTATTACGCGCGCTATCCAAAAGCATTTGAAAAATTCAAACCAGTTTGCTCTAGCTCTGATTTAGGTCGTTGTACGCAGCAAGAGATCTTTAATGCCTATGACAATGCAATTCTTTATACCGATCATATTTTGTCTAGAGCGATTGATCTATTAAAAACAAAAGAAACTAGAAACGTGGTTTTTATCTACGTATCAGATCATGGCGAATCTTTGGGTGAGGGCGGTTTCTATTTGCATGGTTTGCCCTATTCGATTGCGCCTAAAGAGCAAACTCGCGCCCCAATGATGATGTGGGCCTCTGAGCAGTTTGTGAAACAGCAACAGTTATCAAAAGAATGCATGATGCAACGTGCTAAAGAGCCTGCGCACCATGACAACCTCTTTCACACTGTTTTGGGTCTTATGAACATCAGCACCAGTGTTTATGATCCTGCCTGGGATTTAACGGCGAAGTGTAAAAAATAATCATGACTTGGTTTAACCGTCAGTTATGGATCTTATTGGTAAGCGCCATCTTATTGTTAGGGATATTTGAGCTAACTTCCTTAGATATCTGGTTGGTCCAATACTTCTTTAGCCCTGAGCTAGGTAAGTTCCCATTGAAGGACCAACCTTTCTTTACCAGTGTTTTGCATCATGGTCTTAAAACTGGCATGTACATCACAGGTGTTGCATCAATTTTGGTGTCATTGTGGTTCTTAAAAAAATCAAAAGATACATTCACATTAAGGCATGCTTTGGTGGGTATCTTGGGTGTTATTTTGATTCCAGCGATAGTGGCACTTTTAAAGCATCTCACCAACAAACATTGCCCATGGAGCCTAGACATGTTTGGTGGTGCTATTCCATACACAGGGCTTTTTGAGGTGCTTGACCCGCTCTATCCGCGTGGGCAATGCTTTCCTGCTGGACATGCGGCTGGGGGCTTTATGTGGTTTTCTTGGGCGATTGCTTTATGGGGTATTCAGCCAAGACTAGCCAAGTTCTTCTTTTATGGTGCCATCTTCTTTGGCCTACTCATGGGCGTTGCGCGTATGGCGCAAGGTGCTCATTTCTTTTCACATGTTTTATGGACGGCTTGGTTTGCCTGGGCAATTGGTATCATCCTAGCTTATTGCTTGAAAGCTCTGCCAAATGCAGAGTGTCATAAAGGATCTTGATATGTTGAAGCCTCTTTTTGGTTTGTTGCAACGCCGTTTGCTAGGAGCATTTAAATACTCCATCGATGGTTTATTGGCGGCATGGAAATCTGAGGAAGCTATCAAGGTTGAGTTAACGATTTTCCCTATTTTGGTGGTTTGCGCACTTTATTTTGGTCCTGGCAAGATTGAAAAAATTCTATTGATTGGTAGCGCTACTCTAGTGATCATCATTGAGCTATTAAATACTGGCCTAGAAAAAACTATTGATCGTATTTCTAGCGAGCGTCATGAGCTATCAAAAATCGTCAAAGACATTGGTAGTGCTGCAGTGTTGCTTGGGTTGATTCAGTTAATCGGTGTTTGGCTAGCAATTTTTCTCTGATCTTATCTAAGATCAAATACAGCTTATTTTGATTGTGCTGACACAAATAAATTGGCTCATAATCAAAGAATGTATATGTAATTTGCGAGGTTGAAGTGTTACGTTTTGATATTCCACCGGTCAATGCCAATGTGGCTAGATTAGAAGCATTTATCACCTTTACTTTCTGTCTTATTGCATTGCTAGGTTTCCCATATTTATTGCCAGTATTGGCTGTCATGGGCTTTATCAGAGGCTTCTTTGGGCATTACAAGTGCCCATCTCATCGCCTCTTTACAAAAATCATGACAGCGATGAATGTTGCTGGCAAAAAAGAGAATGCAGGCGCAAAGATGTTTGCTAATAAGCTCCTATTCATAGCTGCAACAGTTGCCAGTGTTTTGTTTTTTATGGGGATTGATTTGTGGAAGGTGCCCGCAAGTATTTTGGTTGTTTTTTCAACCTTAGAATGGGCTTTCTCATTTTGCGTGGCTTGCTGGTCTTATGGTTACTGGTATAAATTATTCCCGCCACAGCAATAATGATTAAAAATAAAAAATAAACTAACCAAAACAAAAAATGCCGCAACTAGCGGCATTTTTTATGTCAGTAGAATTATTTAGGTATTCCACACGGGCGGTTTTTTGGCTGCTTTGGCAACCCCCTCTAAGTATGCCTCGTGAGCTTCTTGCTCTTCAATGCTAGCAAGTTGAATCACCAAGTTTGTTGGCAGTGGTTTGCGTTTGGCATTTGCGCCATCAGCTTCCAAGCCATTCATATCAATCATCAAATCTTCTTGGCCGCGTGTCATCGCTAAGTACACTTCAGCCAATAGTTCAGCATCTAGTAAAGCGCCGTGCAGTGTGCGATGGTCGTTGCTGATCTGAAATCTTTCGCACAAGGCATCCAAAGAATTTCTTTTACCTGGAAACATGTCGCGCGCATTTTTAAGGGTATCGATCACCTTGGCAACGTAGTCATTCATCTTGCCAAGTTTTAAAAGTCCGAATTCTGCATCTAAAAAGCCCACGTCGAAAGGGGCGTTATGAATAATGATTTCAGCGTCTTTTAAGAAAGCGATGATTTCATCAGCCACATCGGCAAATACTGGTTTGTCTGATAGAAATTCAACTGTTAAGCCATGCACCGCAACCGCACCAGGGTCGATATCTCTTTGAGGGTTGATGTAGTGATGTAGCTTCTTACCGGTTAGGCGGCGGTCAACCATCTCCAAGCAGCCAATCTCAATAATGCGATCGCCTGTGAGTGGGTTGAGGCCGGTTGTTTCGGTATCTAGAATAATTTGACGCATGAATACTTTCTAAAAAATCTATTTAGTCTTTCAACATCTCGGCAGGGATATTCATGGGACCGGTGCCACTGTATTTATCAAGATATAGATAAATCACTGGCGTGATCAGAAGTGTGACTACTTGAGACACCAGTAATCCGCCAACTACAGCCACACCCAATGGTTGTCTAAGTTCTGCCCCAGCACCCAAACCTAAGGCAATAGGTAGTGCACCCATTAAAGCTGCCATGGTAGTCATCATGATTGGTCTAAAGCGCATCAAGCAAGCTGTGCGTATCGCTTCGCGAGGGGATTGATTTTGGTGACGTTGCACATCAAGTGCAAAGTCGATCATCAAAATCGCATTTTTCTTCACAATACCAATCAATAACAAAATACCAATGATGGCGATGATGGTTAACTCTAAGTTGAAGATTCTTAAAAATACCAATGCCCCGATTGCAGCAGATGGTAAGCCCGCCAAAATGGTGATGGGGTGGATGTAGCTCTCATACAGAATACCCAGTAATACATAAATCACTAATACTGCTGCTAAAAGCAAAATAATTTGGCTAGATTGCCCGCTTTGGAATACCGCTGCATCACCACCATAACTGGTGATGATGGTGGGTGGTAATTGAATGTCTTTGACAAACTGCTCTAGCTTTTTGGTGGCATCACCCAAGGCTGCATCAGGAGCCAAGTTAAATGAAATCGTGACAGCAGGAACTTGTCCTTGGTGGTTCACAGATGTCGGACCAATTGTTCTAGTCACAGTGGCAATGCTAGATAGTGGAACCAATCGATCGCTATTTCTGCCGCGCACATAAATACCATTTAAATCACTCTCAAAGCGCTTGTATTCAGCGCCCGCTTCTAGGATGACTTGGTAAGTATTAACGCTTGTATAGATTGTTGATACTTGGCGTTCACCGTATGCTGAATACAAAGCATTTCTGATGTTGGCAATGGTCACGCCAGCGCTGGCTGCTTTGTCTCGGTCAATGTCAAGTTGCGCTTGCAAGCCTTTGAGCTGTGAGTCGGTAGTGACGTCACGGAAAACAGCATCAGCGCGCATTTTTTCAACAACTTTGTTAGACCATTCATTCACACCTTCAAAGCCAACGCTTTGTAAGATGTACTGGTAGCGACTCTTGGTGACTTTGCCACCTAGTTGCAAGTTCTGAATAGGGCGCATATACACCGCAAGACCTGGAATCACGGACAGGTCTTTACGTAGACTCTCTAGAACATTTTTCATGCTCTTTCTGTCGCCGCGAGGTTTGAGGTTAATGAACATCCTGCCTGTATTACTACCCGTGCTGGCGCCACCGCCTAAAATTGAAACGAGGCTATCTATATTTGGATTGGCTCGAACAATCGCTGCAGCTTGGTCTTGAAGTTCAAGCATGCCTGCAAAAGAGATGTCTTCTGCCGCTTCAGTAGTAATAAACAACTGACCAATATCTTCTTCTGGGAAAAATCCCTTAGGGCTCCATACAAATAACGCAATGGTGATCACAAAGGTTGCAATAGCCCCTTGCAATACTTTCTTTTGATTAGCCAAAGCCCAATCCAAAGCTTTTTCATAATAAGAGGTGACTAAATTGAAATACTCGTCAAATTTGATGATGATTGGGTAATCATGAACTTTATCTTGAGAGTTATGTGTTTTTAGAAACTTGCTGCAAAGCATTGGTACCAATGTGAGTGACATCACTGCAGATACCAAAATAGACAAAGACACTACCACCGCAAATTCTCTAAACAATAGACCGATTGGTCCTGGCATAAAGAAAATGGGAATAAAGACCGCCACCAAAGAAATGGAGATGGATACGATGGTAAAGCTGACTTCGCGACTGCCTTTGAGTGCGGCCTTGAGTGGCGCCATGCCACCCTCAATATGACGCATGATGTTTTCTAAAACCACAATCGCATCATCAACCACCAAGCCAACGGCAATGGTGATGCCTAGTAAAGATACGTTATCTAGGCTATAGCCCATCCAGTACATGATGGAAAAGGCGCCAATCAATGAGATCGGTAAACTCAATGCTGGGATGATGGTTGCAGCAAGATGTTTTAGGAACAAGAAAATCACCATCACTACCAATCCAATCGTGAGTAGTAGTGTGAAGTTCACATCATTAATCGATTCACGAATCGATGCGGAGCGGTCAATCAGTAAGTTGATTTCTACAGAAGCGGGCATTTGCTGCTGGAATTGCGGCACCATTTTTCTGATGGCATCCACCACGCTCACTGAGTTTGCGGTAGGTTGCCTCAAAATCGCAATAGCAATGGATCGCTCACCGTTATAGGCAGCTAGAGTTTTAACCGACTCATAGCTCTCTTGAACATTGGCCACATCTTTTAGGCGTATAGGTAAACCACTCTTTTGCGAAATGACTAAATTGCCATAGTCGCTGGCACGCACAATTTGTGGATTGGCGTAGATTGTGAGTTGTTGTCTAGGGCCATCCAATACACCAACAGGAGTATTGGAGTTGGCAGCATTGATGGCACTAGCCACATCGTCAATCGTTAGATTCTTGGTGGCTAATAAAGATGGGTTTACTTGCACGCGAACTGCATAGCGTTTTTCGCCATACACAATCACTTGAGCAACCCCATCGATGGTCGATAGCGTTGGGGAGATGAGGTTCTCTGCATAGTCACTCAATTCAGACAAATCCATCGATGGCGATGTCATGGTCATGATCAACACTGGGGCATCAGCAGGATTCACCTTCCTGTATGAAGG
>CAYFKY010000057.1:0-6175 GCA_964343915.1 uncultured Polynucleobacter sp.
CGGTTAGAGCGACGGAATCATAATCCGCAGGTCCGGGGTTCGAATCCCTGATTCGCCACCACTATTCTTCTTGCAACATGTGGTTGTAAGACTGCCTCAAAGGGTTATTTAACCCTACCGCACCACAAGAATTATCAAAAATTAACAGATAAATCAGGTATTTACTTATTTTTTGGGGTTTTTCACCAACCCATCACAAACCCAATAAAATTTGAACTCACAAGGCTCAAAATGAACCCGACCAATCTAGAGATTATCGCCACAACACTTTTTGTAATCGCCGTATTACATACATTCTCATCATCTTTTTTTGAAGGTTTGGCACACAAGCACCCAAACCACTCTGGTCTTTGGCATCTTTTGGGGGAGGTCGAGACTGTCTTTGGCTTTTGGGCCATGATCTTGATTGTTTTTATGGCTATCACTCTTGGGGATCACAAACCATCTGTCGAATATCTAGAAACAAGAAACTACACAGAACCTTTATTTGTGTTTGCAATCATGGTGGTAGCTGCTAGCAAACCTGTTCTTCACCTTGCATCCGAGTTGGTGAGATTGGTTTCAGCGCTACTTGCAAAAATCCTTACCATTAACAGCGTTATTACCAACTACTTCGTTACTTTGAGTTTGGTGCCGCTACTTGGTTCGTTCATTACCGAACCAGCCGCAATGACTCTAGCTGCACTGCTATTGAAGAGAAAAATATTTAGTCAAACATCTAATATCAAATTGATGTACCTAACAATCGGCGTTTTGTTTGTAAATGTGTCAATTGGCGGCGCATTGACTAACTTTGCGGCCCCACCAATATTGATAGTGGCAAATACATGGGGGTGGGATACAGCATTTGTTTTTCAAACATTTGGCATCCAAGCAAGCATTGTTGTGTTGATAAACGCCCTGCTAGTGACACTACTCATGCATAAATATTTACCGAAAGAAAATATTGATAAAGCAACTGATGTGATGCCTATGGCAGTTATTTTTGTGCACTTAATATTTTTAATTGCCATCGTTGTATTTGCTCATCATCCAGTTGTCTTTATGGGGCTTTTATTATTTTTCATGGGCTATACACATGCCTACTCAAAATTTCAAAACCCATTGCTACTCAAAGAAGCTTTGATGGTAGCGTTTTTCTTAGCCGGTCTAGTTGTATTAGGAGGCATGCAGCAATGGTGGCTACAGCCAGCATTAGAAAAAATGAATAGCACGGTTGTTTATTACGGGGCGATTGCATTAACCGCGATCACTGACAATGCTGCCCTGACCTATCTTGCTTCACTGGTTCAAGGCACTAGCGATGAATTTAAATACGCAATTGTTGCTGGAGCCATCACCGGTGGCGGACTAACAGTGATTGCTAATGCACCCAATCCAGCTGGAATATCCATATTACGAGAGCATTTTCCTGATGGCAGCGTTTCAGCTCTTTGGCTATTTTTGGCTGCTTTACCACCTACAATAATTGCTGTTTTAGCGTTTCAAGTTATTAAATAATGAAAAAAGTTTACGTAAAAACATTTGGTTGTCAGATGAATGAATATGACTCTGACAAAATGGTTGATGTCCTAAACCATCATGATGGAATGATTAAAACCGATCACCCAGAAGATGCTGACGTGATTTTGCTCAATACCTGCTCTGTGCGTGAGAAAGCGCAGGAAAAAGTTTTTTCAGACCTAGGTCGCTTGCGCGAACTAAAAGCCCAAAAGCCTAACTTACTAATTGGCGTTGGCGGATGTGTTGCCAGCCAAGAAGGTAAGCATATTGTGAATAGAGCACCTTATGTTGATTTTGTATTTGGGCCACAAACTCTGCACAGATTGCCAGAATTAATCGAAGCAAGACATCAAACTGGCTTGCCTCAAGTAGATATTAGCTTCCCAGAAATTGAAAAATTCGACAATCTTCCCCCAGCTAAAGTAGAAGGTGGTGCAGCCTACGTATCAATCATGGAAGGCTGCTCAAAGTATTGCAGCTATTGCGTTGTGCCTTACACACGTGGCGAAGAGGTTTCCAGACCGTTTGAGGATGTACTGACTGAAGTTGCTGGTTTAGCACAGCAAGGTGTTCAAGAAATTCACTTATTAGGTCAAAACGTTAATGCTTATCGCGGCAAGATGAGTGGCTCTGAAGAGATAGCCGACTTCGCAATGCTGCTTGAATATGTTTCAGATATTCCTGGTGTCGAGCGCATTCGATTTACTACTAGTCACCCCAAAGAGTTTACGCAACGACTTATTGATGCTTACGCAAAATTACCTAAGTTAGTTAATCATCTTCATCTACCTGTGCAACATGGCTCTGACAGGGTCTTAGCAAATATGAAGCGTGGCTATACCGTTTTGGAATACAAAAGTGTC
Organism: uncultured Polynucleobacter sp.; assembly: GCA_964343915.1. Taxonomy (GTDB): domain Bacteria; phylum Pseudomonadota; class Gammaproteobacteria; order Burkholderiales; family Burkholderiaceae; genus Polynucleobacter. The sequence continues at coordinate 2,367 of CAYFKY010000057.1, forward strand.
ATCAAAAAAATTAAAGCTATTCGCCCAAATATTGTTATTTCTAGTGATTTCATCGTCGGTTTCCCTGGTGAAACAGACGAAGATTTCGAACAACTCATGAAGTTAGTTAAAGAAATCAAATTTGATAATAGCTACTGCTTTATTTATAGCGAACGTCCTGGCACGCCAGCCGCTAATCTCAAAGACGACACACCTACACAGATCAAAAACGAGCGCCTAAAAACATTAGTTGCACAAATTGACCAACATGTTCTTGAAATCAATCGAAGCATGGTTGGCAAAACAGAAAAGGTCATGATGGAAAGCATGGCACGCGATGGCATTCATTTACAAGGCAGAACTGAAAATGGTCGCGTAGTACTAATTGAAGTTAACAGCGATCACGCAAAACGATTAATTGGTAAGCTTGAATCAGTCAAATTTACAGAAGCCATGGCGCACTCGTTACGCGGTGAGCTTATCATTCAAGAATGAACGCCAAAACATCCCCTCAATTAGACCTAGAAATTCAGTTTGCTACTTCAGCCATGGCTGAAAAATGGCAAGACTTAATCACCAAAAGAAAAGTCAGTAACTGGATTAAAAAAGCATTACAAGAAAATGCAACGATTACTGTTAGATTTGTTGGTCAAGCTGAAAGTAAAAAATTAAATTCCACCTATCGCAACAAAGATTACGCGACAAATATTCTGACGTTTCCCTATGAACTTCAACAGGGTATTGATCATCTTTCGGCTGATTTAATCATTTGCTTACCTGTACTTGAAAAAGAAGCTAAACAACAGCAGAAAACTCTAGAACAACACTTAATTCACTTGATTGTTCATGGCACTCTTCATGCACAAGGGTTTGATCATGAAGATGAAGTGGAAGCTGAAGCCATGGAGCAACTAGAAATTAGCATCCTCAAAAAGCTAAAGCAGGCTAACCCCTACATATAATTTCATTTAAATAAGCTATGCTTATACATTATGACAACTGAACCAGAGTCGAAAAGTCTCCTAGAACGCCTCAGCGACTTGCTGACGCCAACCCCCGCATCAGCATCCGAAAGAAGAGTAGAGCTTCTTGAAACTCTCAAAGAATCTCACAAAGAGGGGTTGATTGACGCAGATGCTCTCGCAATGATTGAGGGTGTTTTCCAAGTTGGAGAGCTAGCAGCAAGAGACATTTTGGTGCCAAGATCACAAATTGACTGGATTGATATCAATGAATCAATTGAAGACACAATCGCTGAAGTGATCAAAGCAGCACATTCAAGATTTCCGGTATACGAAGATAACCGTGACAATGTTATTGGCATACTCTTAGCAAAAGACCTATTACGCCACTCACAGGAGGAAGACTTTCAACTGAGAGATTGGCTGCGCCCAGCAGTATTTATTCCCGAATCAAAACGTCTAAGCGTCCTACTAAGAGACTTTAGAGAACACCGTAATCACATTGCCATAGTCGTTGATGAATATGGCGGTGTTGCGGGCATTGTGACCATTGAGGATGTCCTAGAACAAATTGTTGGTGATATTGAAGATGAGCATGACACCGACGATATTGAAGACAACATCATCAAGGTGAGTGAATCCAAATTTAGAATTCGGGGCATCACAGAACTTGAGCAAGTCAACGATGCTTTAGGCACCTCATTTCATGATGATGACAATGACACACTAGCAGGGTTCATTCTCAAAAATATAGGCAGGGTTCCTCATAAAGGGGAGTCAATAAAAATCCATAACATCACTTTTGAGATTCAACGCGCCGACGCAAGACAGGTTCACGTTTTACTCGCCACAAAAACAGAAATTGATTAAAAGCCTACTGTTTTTCGCTTTGGGTAGCATCTGTTCTTGGTTAATTGAATTGCCATACGGGGGATGGTTTCTTATTGTTGGCTTGGCCATATTTTTTCGAGCCATTTTTTCAGACTCACATCCATTCCGCTCTAGCTGGATTTTTTCATTAGGCTACTTTTGCAATTCTTTGTGGTGGATCTTTGTTAGCCTTCACGACATAGGCGGACTTCCAGCAGCCCTTTCTATTGTTGCTGTCATTGCCCTTTCAGCATACTTGGGATTGTTTTATGCCTGCGCAGTAAAACTAACCCATCTTTATCAATCAAATACCGTACGAATCATCGGCATTGCTTGTAGTTGGGTGATTTTCGAATGGTTAAGAGGTCAACTATTCACAGGATTCCCATGGGCTGGGTTTGCAGAATCACAGGTTGACGGTCCATTCTTTGCATGGGCTCCCTTACTAGGGGGGCTTGCATGCACATGGCTCTGCGTTGCATTAGCTGCCTACCTAAGCATAGGCAAAAATAATTTATTCACCAAAATTGTGGCTAGCATCGCTGTCATTTCTAGCAGCCATGCCATAGGTCTTGTTTCTTTTACTCAGCCTATTGGCAGACCCATTGATTTATCTTTAATTCAGGGCAACTTTGCGCAAACCACTAAATTTGATCCAGCCAGCATTAACCAACAAATCGAGTATTACTACGACGCCATCAAAAAGAGTAAAAGCTCTTTGATCATTGCTCCAGAAACAGCAATCCCAGTTCAACCAACAAGATTTGATCCGTTATTCGAAAATCTAAAACCAAAAAATAGTTCTCAAAATATCATTCTAGGTACGATTGGAGTAGGACCCAATGGCCAACTTTCTAATGCCGCAATGGGATTAAAAAGCAAGGGTGAAAATTACCAATACGATAAGTCTCACTTGGTGCCATTTGGAGAGTTTGTGCCATGGGGCGCCCAATGGTTTGTGGATTTATTCAAAGTGCCACTGGGTAACTTTTACCGAGGACCAGACAAACAAGCTCCATTCGTGATTAATCAAGGCATAGATGAGATTGCTGTTGGTGTCTTAATTTGTTACGAAGATGTATTTGGTGATGAATTAGCTGCTCGCCAAAGAAATTCTGCAATCGAGCACCACCTTTGGGTTAACTTGACTAATTTGGCATGGTTTGGTGACAGCCAAGCGGCTGAACAACAACTTCGATTAGCCAGATTAAGATCAATCGAAACGGGTATACCGACTCTTAGAGCCACTAATACTGGCATCACTTCTGTCATTGATCACCAAGGGCAAGTTTTGCGACAGTTGCCAAAATTTCAACAGGGCATCTTAAAAGCGGAAATCCAGGCATATTCAGGTAAAACACCCTATGTCTGGCTTGGAGATATCCCGATTTTGATGATCTGTAGCCTATTTTTAATCATAGCCTGGCGTAAAAACAAAAAGTAGGCTTAACCTGCCAAGAAAGGTAAAATCTTAGGGTTCAGGAAACCTATCATATGCTTACCTTTCAGCAAGTCATTCTTACTCTACAAAATTACTGGGACCAACAAGGTTGTGCCCTACTTCAACCAGTCGACCTAGAAGTTGGTGCGGGGACTTCTCATACTGCAACTTTCTTAAGATCCATAGGTCCAGAACCATGGAAAGCAGCGTATGTACAACCATCACGTCGCCCTAAAGACGGTCGCTATGGTGAAAATCCAAACCGCCTTCAACACTACTATCAATATCAAGTAGTTTTAAAACCTGCGCCAGAAAATATTCTTGATTTGTATCTAGGCAGCTTAGAAGCATTAGGTCTAGATTTAAAACAAAATGACATTCGCTTTGTTGAGGATGATTGGGAAAACCCAACGCTGGGCGCTTGGGGTCTAGGTTGGGAAGTTTGGCTTAACGGCATGGAAGTGACGCAATTTACTTATTTCCAACAAGTTGGCGGTATCGATTGCAAACCAATTCTTGGTGAAATCACATACGGTTTAGAACGTTTAGCCATGTAC
>CAYFKY010000058.1:0-6153 GCA_964343915.1 uncultured Polynucleobacter sp.
CATCAAACAGATATCGGTTTCTTACCTAAGCATTTTGCACCTGGCAACATCAAAGTATTGGCCATGGACATGGACTCCACACTCATCAATATTGAATGTATTGATGAAATTGCAGACGCCGTGGGTAAAAAGAAAGAAGTTTCAGAAATCACTGAAGCGGCCATGCGTGGAGAAATCAAAGACTTCAGCGAAAGCCTACGTCGACGCGTAGCTTTACTAGAAGGTGTTCCTGCCGAAGCTCTAGAAGGTGTATTCAAAGAACGTTTGCGCCTGAACTTAGGTGCCAGAGAATTAATTGCTGGCGCTCATGCCAAAGGGATTCATACCCTATTGGTTTCTGGTGGGTTCACATTTTTCACTCAAAAACTTCAAGCTGAGCTTCAATTATCTGAAACACATGCCAATCAGTTAGAAATCATCAATGGCCATCTTACAGGCAAAGTTCTTGGCAACATTGTGGATGGCGCAGCAAAAGCTGCCTACGTTGAAGCTCGCTGCCTAGCTCTAAATACCAACAAACATGCAGCTGTTACCATGGGCGATGGCTCAAACGACTTGCCGATGATGCATGGTGCAGGTCTATCGATTGGATATAGAGCCAAACCGATTGTTAAAGAAAAGGCAGACATGGCTTTTGACCATGTGGGCTTAGATGCTTGGTTAGATCTTTTGTAATACATTGGAGAAAATAAGATGCAATTACTTCACACAATGCTAAGAGTTGGCAATTTAGATCGCTCTATTGAGTTTTACACCAAAGTAATGGGCATGAATCTGATCAGGCGAACTGAACGTCCAGAGCAAAAGTATTCCTTGGCATTTGTTGGCTACGAACAAGGCAACATCTCCAACCAAGCTGAAATCGAACTAACTTATAACCATGGTGTTGATAGCTATGAACTAGGCACAGCCTATGGTCACATCGCCTTAGGCGTCAAAGATCTCTATAAAACCTGTGAAGATATCCGCGTTGCTGGCGGCAAAATCACTCGTGAGCCTGGGCCTGTTCAGGGCGGCAATACTTTGATTGCCTTTGTACAAGACCCCGATGGTTACAAAATCGAATTGATTCAGAAATAACCAGTAGCACCCGATCATTTCTCAGGGCTGTTTTATGAAACAGCCCTTTTAATTTCTTTTTCCTTATCTTTTCTAGCTTTCTCTTCTTCAGCGGTCTCTTGTAAAAGATCCGTTACCACCTCTTCCATGCGGATATTGTCCTTAGGACAAATAGGCGCACCCATGGTGGCCCATTTTTTTAATAGACTCACTTCATAACCACATTGAGAGCACTTGGCTTTTGCTCTTTGAGTATTGTTGGCGCGTGGCGGTGGAAAAACAATTGCTTTGTGTGGGTACTGACCCAAGCGCTCTGCCACCATCATCAAACGAACCTTTAATTCTTCGCTAGCATGCGCACTTCTAGCAGGACCTTCTAAACCAACGCACTGAGCGATTTCCTTGAAGTCTTGACCGTGCCCACTGTGGCAATCATCAATCGCATGACATAACTCATGAACCAATGTATCCAACACATCCACAGGATCTTCGATTTTGGGTGACACAAATATCTCATTGACCATGTCTCCAGAACGCTCTTTGGGCCAACATTGCCCCAAGGTTGTTCTCGGACTACTTGAGGCTGGCCAACCGCAAGATACCTTGACTGGAGGAATGGCAAAACCAGCTTTTGAGAAAGTAGGCTCCAGGGCATGAACTGCTGCTTGAAGCCAAGATTCACGGGTTGTGTGTGATTGCGCTATATTCGTGGTCATGTTGTTAAAAAAATTACCTATTTATTTACTTTTATCACTTGCTATAACAGCTTGCGATAGAAACGACTATGTTACTTGGCATTGCAAAGTTGATATCACCAATCCAGATGAAAAACCCCTCACCATGATCCTTGAGGGCTCCACCATGAAGGTGTCTCAACAAACTTATAACTACTGCGGCAGCCTGGGTCCTACCAGCTATTTTGATCTAAACTGCTCTGGCTACGCTGATCAATCAGCGATTAGCTTTATCTCCAAAACAGGCACCTGGAAAAAAGGTGACGAAACACTTAGTTGCGTATCCCTATGACAAACTCCAATAATCCAGACGCAACCTCTAACTCATCCTTATCAGTCAACGATGAGAACTCTGACTCACCATGCATTGGTATTTGCTCTACCTTATTTGATGATGTCTGCCAAGGTTGCGGCAGAACAGCTATTGAAGTTTGCAACTGGGTATTTATGACCCCTGAGGAAAAGCAAGCCATTTGGACTCGCATTACCTCAGAAGGCACTGCTATGCGCTTTACTAGGAAGGATTAACCTTCAATTGATTGACTAGCCAAGTACTCTTCATAAGTACCTTCAAAGTCAGTCACGCTACCATCGTGGCGAATTTCTAGAATGCGAGTTGCCAAACCTGTGATGAATTCACGGTCATGCGATACAAAGATCACAGTGCCATCATACTTTTCTAGTGATGTTTGCAAACTCTCAATCGATTCCATATCCATGTGGTTTGTTGGCTCGTCCATCGCTAAGATGTTATGTCTTTGCAACATCAACTTGCCCCAAATCATGCGGCCTTTTTCGCCACCAGAGATCACTCTGACAGATTTACCGATTTCATTACCTGAGAACAATAAACGACCCAAAGTACCACGAATGATTTGATCATCATCACCTGGCTTGGCCCACTGACCCATCCAGTCCAATAGAGTCATGTCGTTAGGGAAACACTCACTGGTGTCTTGTGGCATGTAGCCAACATCCGCATTCTCTGACCATTTCACAGTACCGTTGTCAGCAGCAATTCCGCCAAAACGTTCACTCAAAATAGACTTTAGAAGTGTTGTCTTACCAGCACCGTTCTCACCAATGATGGCCACTTTCTCACCTGGTCGAATGATGATTTTGAAATTCTTAAAAATATCTCGTTCGTAGGTTTTTGCCAAAGACTCGCACTCAACCACAATGTTGTGCAACTTCTTATCGTACTCAAAACGAATAAATGGGTTTTGACGTGAAGAAGGCTTGATCTCAGTTACTTCAATCTTTTCTAATTGACGTTGTCTAGAAGTCGCCTGACGAGCTTTAGAAGCGTTCGCAGAGAAACGACGCACGAACGCCTGCAACTCTTCAATTTTTTCCTTGGCTTTGGCATTATTGGCTAACTGTTGGCTACGCGCTTGCATAGAAGCCAACATGTATGAATCGTAGTTACCTGGGTAAACAGTCAAAGTACCGTAATCCATGTCCGCCATATGCGTACATACTGCATTTAAAAAGTGGCGATCATGGGAAATGATGATCATGGTGCTATTTCTAGCATTAAGAATATCTTCCAACCAGTGAATCGAGTGAATGTCCAAGTTATTGGTTGGCTCGTCCAACAACAACACGTCTGGATCTGAGAAAAGTGCTTGAGCTAATAAAACACGTAACTTCCAACCAGGAGCCACTTCACTCATGGGGCCATTGTGTTGCTCAATAGGAATACCAATACCCAAGAGCAATTCACCAGCTCTGGCTTCTGCTGTGTAACCACCATATTCTGCAAACTTAGTTTCAAGCTCTGCAGCACGCATGTAATCTTCGTCGGTTGCCTCAGGGTTGGCGTATAGGGCATCGCGCTCAGCGGCAGCGTTCCACATGTCTTCGTGACCCATCATCACCACATCAAGCACTCGCTTATCTTCGTAAGCAAATTGATCTTGACGCAACTTACCCAAACGAATGTTTGGCTCAAGTGATACGTTACCTGCTGATGGCTCCAAATCTGAACCTAAGATCTTCATGAATGTGGATTTGCCACATCCATTCGCACCAATCAAACCATAACGGTTGCCACCGCCAAATTTGACAGAAATGTTTTCGAATAAGGGCTTCGCCCCGAATTGCATGGTGATATTTGCTGCTGAAAGCACGTTATTTGCCCGTAAAAGTGTGAGACAACCAAAGTCCTCTATTTTAACCAATCCACCGGATTAGCAGAGAGAATCTGTATTAGGCGCAGTTGGCCTTCAGAATGTAGCCTGATGAACTGGCAGATAGACTGGCAGTACGACCAACTGGCAGGGTTAATTTATCTGGGCAGTGCCCAAACGGCAAACCAGTGAGCACTGGTACAGAATCCCCTAAACGCTGACGAATTGCATCAATCGCAGCATTCAAATCATATCCACGATCTACATCACTGAGACGATAGGATGAGATATCGCCCAAGATCACTGCTTTTTGTTGACTTAAGTAGCCAGCATCCATCAGCTGCTGCAACATGCGCTCAATGCGATAAGGATGCTCATTCACATCCTCAACAAACAAGATGCCACCTTTAACCTGATCGATCGATGGCAAATACTCCGTCCCTAAAAGCGATGTGAGCATGGTCAAGTTACCACCCCACAAAACAGCATCACTCACCCCAACTGGTTTTGCCATGACTTGCGGCGCAATAACTTCCACCTCAATAGTTTTTTCTGTCATGGCCAGATGAAAATGTTTCCAAGTAAATTCAGAAACATCACCACAAAAATCATAACTAAACATTGGGCCTGCAAAACTAGGGGCACCTGTTTTGGCGAAAAGCCCTAAACAAAATGCTGTGAAATCGCTGTGACCAACAATCTTGAGACCTTGGTTAACTTGCTGAGCAATCCCCACCCAATTAATTTGATCCAACAAGCGGCTTAAGCCATAGCCACCACGCAAAGCCATCACTACCTGATTGGGTGAAATACCGGCTAAATCATTGATCTCTTTGAGGCGCTCATGATCTTGGCCAGCAAATCGTTGAAACTGCCTGCGACCACACTCAAGATTGGTGATATTGATATTCTTTTGTTTCAGCCAAGCCTCACCGTTCACCAAGACACTGGTGTCTGGCAATGATCCTGAAGGCGCAATGAGGTGCAAATTCATGAGGCTTGAGCTCTACGTTCTTTAAAAAAGTCTTTTAGTACTTGAGCGCACTCTTCTGCCAATACGCCCCCTTCGACCATTGTATGGTGATTTAACTGCGGATTGTCAAACAGATTTAGCACGCTATGCACACAACCAGTCTTAGCATCTGCAGCACCATAAACAACTCGGGCAATCCTAGCATGCATGATGGCTCCACAACACATCATACAAGGCTCTAAGGTCACGTATAAGGTGGTGTTAGGCAAACGGTAGTTAGATAGGTTTTGACCTGCTGCTCTTAAGGCCGCAACTTCAGCATGGGCGCTGGGGTCATTATTGCTAATAGGCTGATTGTGCCCTGTGGCGATGACCTGGTTATCAGATACCAACACAGCACCAACTGGTACCTCACCTAAAGCACGAGCTTTTTGAGCTTCAACTAGAGCCAATTGCATGAACTCTAGATCTTGCTCATTAGGCATGAACATCCGCCCAACAATTAGGGGTTTCGTATAAACGCAAACGACTTAAATTTAAACGGCCACCAAAGCGCTCTTTGAAAATTGGCTCCAAGGTTGAAAATGCTGTTTGAGCAAGATTTTCAACGGTAGGTATAGAGTCCATCACCACCGTTTTGTGATTAGGAATGCTTGCCAAGAAATTAACCAATGCCTGATCTTCTTTAGCCACTAAAAAAGCGTGATCCCATTTTTGAACAATTTCTTCATTGGTGATTTTTTTGATATCACCAAAATCTAATACCATGCCATCATCACCATGACCCTGATGACTCAACACATTACCCATCAAGGTGACCTCGATGACATAACGATGACCATGCACATGCTTGCAATGACCATCATGATGCGGAATTCGATGACCAGCATCAAACTCTAGGCGACGGGTAATTTCAATTTTCTTATTCATATTCTTTTGCTTAACGAATACCCAAAATTTTATGAGTTTGAGTACTTAAACGCCATAAGGGCCGCGATTGGCAGATTTTAATAGCTAATTCTGTATTGGCGGCCTTATTCGGTCCATCTAATGGCTGCAAAAAATGATGTTTAAAGGACATTTTTTCAAAGCGCGCTAATAATTGCGGCAATTTACCTTCGTGCCCCATTTGAGGAATCACGAGTTTTAACTCATCGCCTTGAACTTGTAACAAGTCAGAGCCGAACTTAGGGCTAACGCAGATCCAATCAATGCCTGCCGGTGCACGCATCGTGCCATTTGTTTCAATAGCAAT
>CAYFKY010000059.1:0-3416 GCA_964343915.1 uncultured Polynucleobacter sp.
ACAAAGGGCCTGTCTCAGATATGGTGAGGTATTGAGATAGCTCATTCTTTAACGACTCTTCATAGTTGAAGGGGTGGTGCACAGCGGAGGGATCTAAAAAGAAATCAAATGGATTGATGGGTTTTAGGTCTACTGATATGTGGACATTGATATCAAAAAAATTTGTCTTCTCAGTAAAAGTTACTTTGGCGACATGATTTAAAAATTCATCTTGCTGCCACTCAATTAAAAATGAGCTTGGTTGAATATCTAATTGATATTTGGGGATGGATGTTCTGCAATGTGGTGCAGGGTGTAGTTTAATAATTTGTGGCCCCAGCTTGACCTCACTGCTATAGCGATACTTGGTTGTATGAGTAAGAGCTACATTCATAAATGGCTGGATTGAAATTAATTAATTTCGTCTAGTGTAAGGTCAAAAAGCAATGGGGCTTAATCATATTAAGCCCCATTAGATGGCAACCAAATGATTGATGCATCAAATTCGAGATCAAGCTTCCATAATTGGAATTTGTTCCAGCTTGGATGCATTGTCCTGGGTCGTGTAGCGCGCCAAGAAAGCACCATTCGAGCTCAACGGTAACTTTGCCCAAACTGTATAACCCGCACCTGGAACAACGCGCATGGGTTCACCTTTGGTGCTAAAGATTTCCTCAAGAACAACATCCGTATTGCCGCTTGGTTGAATAATCTCTAATTTGTCACCCACTGCAAAACGATTCTTGGCCTCAATCTTCACCAACTGTTTCTCTTGGTCCACGTCAATCACGTTACCTACATAGAGGCTGCGACCTGACAGTGAGAAGCCGCGCAAATAGTTTTGATGATCTTTATCTGGGTGGCGCACATAGAAACCATCTGTATAGCCACGGTTAGCAAGACCTTCTAGGTGACCCATTAATTCAGGATTGAATGGGCGACCAGCAACAGCATCATCAATTGCTCTACGATAGGCTTGAGCCGTACGTGCTACGTAATAAGGTGACTTAGTTCTTCCTTCAATCTTGAAAGAATCAATACCCATCTCTGTTAATCGTTGCACATGCTCAATGGCACGCAAATCTTTAGAGTTCAAAATGTAAGTGCCATGCATATCTTCTTCAATTGGCATCCATTCGCCTGGACGGTTGCCTTCTTCAAGAAGATAAATATCACCAGTAGCATCTTCTGTTGCTTGAGCTACTTTGTAATCCCAGCGACATGAGTTGGTGCAGGTGCCTTGATTGGGGTCGCGGTGATTGAAGTAACCAGATAGCAAGCAACGACCAGAGTAGGCGATACACAAAGCGCCATGAATAAATACTTCGATTTCCATTTCTGGACAATCTTGACGAACAGCTTCGATTTCATCTAAAGATAGTTCGCGTGACAAAATTACACGGCTCACACCCACTGAGCGCCAGAATTTTGCAGCATGACCATTCACTGTATTCGCTTGTACTGACAAATGAATCGGCATATCAGGCCAGTTCTCACGCACCAGCATGATCAAACCTGGATCAGACATGATTAACGCATCTGGTTTGAGAGCAATCACTGGTTCCATATCTTTCACATAAGTGCGAGTTTTTGCACCGTGAGGAAAGATATTTGAAACAAGATAGAAGTGCTTACCTTGAGCGTGTGCAGTATCGATACCTTCACGCAATACTTCTAGATTGCCAAAGTCGTTATTGCGAACGCGCAATGAATAACGAGGTTGGCCAGCATAAACAGCCGTCGCGCCAAAGTCGAAGGCAGTATTTAGCATGGCAAGGCTGCCAGCGGGAGCTAAAAGTTCTGGTGTTTTCATAGCCCGTATTTTAGGGGTTTTCAGACTTTTTTGCCCGCTAAGCCCTTATAAGACTTGGGAATATTTCAGGATGTGAACCAAAACAGACAGTTTTTGGCTCTAAAGCACCTATTTAGAAACGCTCGTTGGGCCCTAAATGACGCCATTGGCCGACTGGTAAGTTACCCAAAGGGATTTGTCCAATACGAATACGTTTAAGACCAATGACCTTTAAGCCAACTAATTCGCACATGCGACGAATTTGTCTTTTTTTGCCTTCACGTAAAACAAAGCGTAACTGTTCGGCATTTTGCCAAGTCACCTTGGCAGGTTTGAGTGCTTCGCCGTCTAACTTGAGACCATGGTTGAGTAGTCGTAAACCATCAGGGGCAATGTTGCCTTCAACGCGCACCAGATACTCTTTTTCAATGGGGCTGTTTTCGCCAATCAACAATTTAGCAATGCGACCATCTTGAGTTAAGACCAGAAGACCACTTGAGTCGATATCTAATCGACCAGCAGGGGCTAAACCGCGTGTGTTGAACTTACCTGGTAGGTTGGCCGATAGTTGGTGAACGAATTGATTTTCTGGTGTGATCAGTGATGCTGCTGGTTGGTATTCTCGGTCTTCATCAAAATGAGAAATATATCCAACTGGCTTATTCAAAATAATTGTGTAGCGACGCGCTTGTTGAGCGATCGCCGCTTTTTTAAGCTCAATCTTTTGATGAGGGTAGGCGCGAGCGCCTAATTCGCTAACCACTTCGCCATCAACCAATACCAAGCCTTGCTCAATATAGTTATCAGCTTCTCGTCTTGAGCAAATTCCTTGCTCTGACATCAATTTTGAAATGCGTACTTTTTCCACAGGCAGATTATCGCTTACTTATTGGCTATTCTCTTTAAATGACTCAGTTAGAGCAATTTGTAGCTTGGCATGGATTTTGACTAACTGCTTGCGAAGTAAATAAATCACCGTACTCATAAAGATAGCCAAAATAAATAGCATGCCCACTGGCGGCAAGATGCTGGAACTCAGTGCTGAGACTAATAATAAAAGTGCAATGATGGCTAATACAGGCATCATCTGAGCAAATAGCTGATGAATCGCAGCGCGATCGCTCTCTGAGTAATTTCCTGAGTTGCTGCGAACATCTGCTAACAATAAACCCAAGGCTTCTAGTTTTCTGTAAATGGCAAACATGAATGGTGCAGATAGCAATAGACTCATGCCCCACATCGCAGTCTGCTGATAGGTTTCGGTGAACCAAGGCAAATGTCCTGTGTCTACATATTCATTAATAAATGTAAATAACTTAGTGGCTGATAAAAATAGAGCAATTACAACGCAAGTATTAACAAATACGTGAAAGCTGATTCTTCTGACAAATGGTCTTAAGTCACTACGTAGTTGATTGTCTGAACGAATCTCGCTCATCCATTCTGAGTATTGAACAAATACATTTTTAACTGGGCTTGGTATACGTGTGCCCATCCATTGGCTAAAGGGATCTGATCCTTTGATTAAATAAGGTGTAAATAAAGTGGTGATGGTTGATACCGCCACCACGATGGGGTATAAGAAATCACTTGTGACGTTGAGTGCTAAACCAAGTGAGGCGATGATGAATGAAAATTCACCAAT
>CAYFKY010000059.1:3516-6142 GCA_964343915.1 uncultured Polynucleobacter sp.
AGTAAGCGCGGCACCAACAAAATGCCGACTGCTAAAGAGATGGTCATGAAGAGTATTAACTCGCCCACAGTCATGGCGGCATCGATTGCTTCTAACTGACCGGTGGTGGCAATACCTGTGAGCATCACGATCAGGCTAATAGCCAAAATATCCTCAACAATCAAAATGCCATAAATTAGATTGGCGAACTTCTCTTTCTTAAGACCGAGCTCTTCAAGTGCTTTAACGGTGATGGTGGTTGAAGAGATGGCCATCATGGCACCTAAGAAAATCGAATCCATTGGTGTCCAGTTAAAGAAGCGACCAATCTCATACCCTACCCAAATCAATACAATGATTTGAGCGGTTGCTGCAACAAAGGCTGTGGCGCCGACCTTTGCTAATTTGCGAAGACTAAATTCAAGCCCCAAGCCAAACATCAAAAACACCACGCCTAGTTCACCCAAGGTGCGAATAGTTTTCTCATCTGAAATAAATGGCACAGCGGAGGTATATGGACCGATAATGAGGCCCGCAATGATGTAACCAAGAACTACCGGTTGTTTGAGGTAATGGAAGATCACTGTGACAACGCCGGCAACCAACATAATGACGGCCAAGTCTTTAATGAAATCTACTCCATGCATCGTTTTTTCTCTCTTTTTTAATTCAACCGCGATAATGTCATTATGGCTTTAATTGTTCTAAATGATGCAAAACTGGCTTTTGGCCACGTTGACCTACTGGCTAATACCAATTTTTCACTGGAACCTGGTGAAAGAGTAGGTCTAATTGGTCGTAATGGCACGGGTAAATCGTCGCTACTAAAAATTTTAGCGGGTTTAGAGAAGCTTGACGACGGAACTTTGCAATATCAGCAGGGTTTACGGATGGCGTATGTGGCCCAAGAACCAGTCTTTGATCCTGAGGAAACAGTATTTCATGCCGTATCTCAAGGGGTGGCCGTTGTAAAGGCTCTGCGTGAAGAGTATGAAGAGCTGAGCGTTGCGGAGTGGAATGATGATTCTCACCATCGTTTAGATCAGATCCAATCTCAATTGGAAGCCATGAGTGGCTGGAATTGGGAACAACGTGTTCATGAAACATTGAATCGACTCCATTTAAATCCTGATATCAAAATTGGTTCTTTATCAGGGGGTAATCGTAAGCGTGTAGCTTTGGCCCAAGCTTTGGTCGCGGTGCCAGATGTTTTATTTTTGGATGAGCCGACTAACCATTTGGACTTGGATTCCATTACATGGTTGGAGGAGTTGCTCAAAGCCTTTAAAGGGTCGGTAGTTTTAATTACCCATGACCGAGCATTCTTGGATGCGGTGAGTACGCAAATTGTTGAGCTCGATCGGGGTATTTTGAGAACGTATCCCGGCAACTTCACCGCTTATGAGTTACTTAAGGAGCAAGAGTTAGCGTCAGAAGCATTGGCTAATGCGCGCGCCGACAAATTGTTGGCTCAAGAAGAGATTTGGATTCGAAAAGGAGTCGAGGCTCGTAGAACTCGTAGTGTGAGTCGCATAGCTCGTTTAGAAAAACTTCGCGAAATGCGTGCTGAGCGAAGAAATGCAATGGGACAAATCAAGCTCTCTGTTGCTTCAGGTAATCGCAGTGGCAAGATTGTGGCTGATCTTGAGAACGTCAGCAAAGCTTATGACAGACCGATTGTTAAAGACTTTACTGCGACTATTTTGCGTGGAGATAAGGTGGGTCTATTAGGGCCTAATGGTGCTGGCAAAACCACTTTATTAAAGTTGATCTTAGGTGTCATCACCCCTGATGCTGGTACGGCAACGATGGGCTCACAAATTGATGTGGCTTACTTTGATCAGATGCGTGAGGGTTTAGATTTAAATGCCACTCTAGAAGATTACATCAGTCCTGGTAGTGAATGGATTGAAATTAATGGTAATCGCAAACATGTCAAAAGTTATCTAAATGACTTCTTGTTTGCTCCTGAGCGAGCAGCTTCACCGGTCAGCACCTTGTCTGGTGGTGAGCGCAATCGCTTATTGCTAGCCAGATTATTTGCAAGGCCAGCTAATGTCTTGGTGCTAGATGAGCCAACAAACGATTTAGATATTGATACTTTGGAATTGTTAGAGCAATTGTTACAAGATTACAAAGGCACAGTTTTCTTGGTGAGCCACGACAGAGCATTCTTAGATAACGTTGTGACCAGCATCATTGCTTATGAGGGTGATGGATTTTGGCGTGAATATGAGGGTGGTTACGAAGATTGGAAGATTCAGAAAAAACGTAGCGAAGACTACAAGAATCAATCAAACGTTACAGAGCCAGTTAAAGCAACAAAAATAGAGGTTGCTGAAACTGCTAAGCAAGCAACTAAGCCAGCAAAATCAAATGTGCAAAAGCTCAATAGCAAAGAGCGCCAAGAATTAGAAAATATTCCGGGTCAAATTGATCTTTTGGAAAAAGAACAGGCGAGTATTGGTGAACAATTAGGTGATGCTGACTTATATAAAAATCAGCCCCAACAAGTCATTGTGTTGCAAGATCGCCTCAAAGAGATTGAGGAAGATTTGATGACCTTGATGACTCGCTGGGAAGATTTATTGAAGCGTTCTGAAGCTTAACGATTAACCCAGTAAATAGCACTGGCAATTAAGGCGCC
>CAYFKY010000060.1:0-5888 GCA_964343915.1 uncultured Polynucleobacter sp.
TCGTTAAAGAATGAGCTATCTCAATACCTCACCATATCTGAGACAGGCCCTTTGTTTAAAGCATTTGCGGAGAAGATTCCTCAAGAACGTCGTCGTAGTATTGAGTACATTGTTTATCTCAATCAGTTGGTATTTAACAAGATTCGTTACCTTGTTCGCTATGAACCAGGCGTGCAAACAGCCGAGCAAACATTAGAGCTGGGTTACGGTTCTTGTCGCGATTCAACTTGGCTGCTGGTTCAGTTATTTAGGCACTTAGGCATTGCCGCTCGCTTTGTGTCTGGCTACCTCATTGAAGTTAAGCCTGAGTGGCATAACCTTAATAGCCCCCAAAAGTCTCAAGAACAAGTTGCAGAACTACATGCTTGGTGTGAAGTATTTATTCCCGGTGCAGGTTGGATTGGCCTTGACCCAACCTCAGGCTTGCTGGCAACTGAGGGGCATATTCCTTTGGCAGTGGCACCCTCACCTGAAGATGCCATGCCTATTTATGGTGAGCTAGATGTTTGTGATGTGAAGCTCACACATCAGATTACCACCTCAGCAATTAGCTCTTAACTTTTTCCAAGAATTACTTAGATACAAGTTATTCAGACTTGTGAACCAATGTGAAATGCTCAACCGTTGGTGGCGCCAAGAAAAATGGGCCAACATGACCACGCCAACGTGGGAATGCCTCTGACTCTCTAAAGTCAACCGTGTGATTCTCTAAAGTATCCCAGTAAATCATCAAAATATAACGGCCTGGCTTTTCAATGCCAGCATTCAGCTTGTAGCCACGAAAACCTTTGGCAGGCGCAATAGCATCCGCAATACCAGCTGCTACCGCTTTTTCAAAATCAGCTTTTTTTGTTGGGTCAATACTGATATCAACTATTTCTAAAATCACTCTAACGTCTCCTATTATTTTTTAATTAAATTTCACCAAACTCAGAAACCTGAAAACTACTGTACCATTTCTCTAGAAATAAAACTGGGGATTGGTGTGATAAAACAATTAAAACTTATTCCAATACTTGCCATTTTGGGATACTCGCTAAGTATTTGCGCCCAAACAGCCAATCAATATCCTAACAAACCAATTACGTTAATTGTCCCATACGGTGCAGGCGGCAGTTCAGACAGCAGAACACGCCAAGTCGGACAGTTACTCAGTATTGAATTAGGACAACCAGTCATTGTTGAAAATAAAGCTGGTGCCGGGGGAAATATTGGCACTGAATTTATTGCCAAAGCAAAGCCTGATGGCTACACCATTGGTATGGGCAACTTTGCGCCATTATCAGTTAATAAAGCCCTATTTAAAAAAATGGGTTTTGATCCTGAAAAAGATATCACTCCAATCATCTTGATTGAAAAAGGCCCTCTAGTTCTAACAGTACCAATCAAGAGTCCGTATAAAAATGTGAATGATGTTGTGGCTGCAGCCAAAGCAAAGCCAGGAACATTAACCTTTTCATCTGGAGGCATTGGTGGCAGCCATCACTTATCGGCTGAGCTATTTAAGCAAAATGCCGGCATAGATATGATTCACGTTCCGTACAAAAGCGGCGCTGCAGCCACCACTGATTTACTGGCTGGTAACGTAGATATGATGTTTGAACAAATGTATTCAGCGTTGCCTAACATCAACTCTAACAAGCTCAGAGCTCTAGCAATTACCAGCGCAAAAAGATCGCCACTCTTACCCAATGTTCAAACCTTAGTTGAGTTAGGCTACCCTAAAGTGGTCATACAAAATTGGCAGGGATTTATTGCTCCCGCTGGCACACCCAAAGAAATCATCACAAAGCTTAACAAAGCACTTAACAAAGTTTTATTAGATCCAAGTATGCGAGAGAAAATTACCTCTCAAAGCAATGAAGTGGGAGGTGGCACGCCCGAGGAATTTGCAAGTTTAATTAAATCTGAATCCGCCAAATGGTCTGCTGTTGTTAAAACAGCCAACATCAAAGCTGAGTAAATTGTTATTTCAACCAACTATAAGTAGCCATACCAAGCAGTGTCAGTGCCAATGAACCCAGCACATGAAATCCGATGGTCAGAAACGCTCTGATGTAAGAGCCAGACTGCAAGATAGCTACCACTTCAGCACTGAAGGTTGAAAAAGTTGTCAAACCACCCAAAAATCCGGTGATGATGAATAACTTTAATTCTGCTGGCAAGCCGGCATTTGCCTCAAAGTAACTAACTGACACGCCAATCAAGTAACCGCCCACCAAGTTAGCTGCAAGGGTACCTAGCGGCATAGTTGCCCAAATTGCATTGAAGCTAAATCCTAATACCCAGCGTAGCAAAGCACCTAAAGAGGCTCCAGCACTGATCGCTAATATGGATGGCAACATGTATCGGTCTTTCTTAACTGTATTTATTCACTGCCCAAATCTTAACCCGAGACACCCTTTATTCAAAATGGGCATCAAAGTGGATTATGCTTGAGGCATGAAAAAACATATTTGCGTATTTTGTGGCTCCCGTGATGGCGACAATTTAGATACGATCGCCAAAGCCAGCGATTTAGGCAGAGATTTAGCTAATGCTGGTTATGGCATCGTTTTTGGTGGTGGTCGCTTAGGTTTGATGGGTGCAGTTGCGCGATCAGCTATTGAGGTGGGTGGATCAGTGATAGGTATCATCCCTACAGGTCTCACCGCACGCGAACCAGTTCAACAAGAGTTATCAGAATTATTCGTGGTGGACGACATCATTGAACGAAAACGTTTGATGATGGAAAAATCAGATGCTTTTGTGGTCTTGCCAGGTGGCTTTGGCACTTTAGATGAGCTATTTGAAGTTTGGACTGGCATGCAAATCGGTTCGCACACCAAACCCATCATCATTGCTAATTGGGGCGGCTACTACGACAAATTATTAGAGTTTTTAAATGATGCCGATCAACATGGTTTCTTAAACGGCGATCACTTAAAAGGCGCTGAAATCATCAATGATGTCAACGGCATCACTGCTTCACTGAATACATCGCTCAAAGGTTGATCGGATTCTATGCATATTAAGTTCTTTGGAGCTGCTGGTGAAGTGACTGGATCTCGCCACTATCTTGAGGGCGATGTTCGTGGTCAGCCATTTCGTTTCATGATTGATTATGGAATGTTTCAAGGCGGCAAAGATGCAGATGAGAAAAACATTGAGACTCTGCCCTTTGATCCAAAAGATGTTGATTTTGTGATTCTGACTCATGCCCACATTGATCACAGCGGCCTCTTACCCCGCTTATGCGCTGAGGGATTTAGAGGCACTATTTATTGCACCAAAGCAACCAAAGAACTACTTAAGATACTTTTATTAGACAGTGCACATATTCAAGAAAATGACTTTGAGCGCGCAGAGCGTAAACAAAAGTTAGGCAAATGGCGTGGTGACTTACCCACAGTCCTCTATACAGTCAAACAAGCCACAGAATGTCTAAATCAAATTCAAGCGGTTGAATATGGTCAAGTATTTGAACCGATGCCAGGCATTGCCGCTCACTTTAGAAATGCAGGTCACATCTTAGGCTCCGCCATTGCAGTGATCGATATTGAACAAGCAGATGCCAAGCACGATGGCAAAAAAAGAATCGTCTCTTCTGGCGACCTAGGCATGTTTAATCGTCCACTGATGCCTGATCCTGACTTAATTGAGTCTGCAGATATTCTATTGGTGGAGTCGACTTATGGCGATCGTTTACATAGAAGCATTGATGCCACTGAAGACGAGCTAGTGAAGGTCATTAATGACACCATGAAGCATGGTGGCAATATTTTGATGCCAGCCTTTGCCGTAGGTCGCACCCAAGAAATTCTATTGATTCTTATTAAGCTGGTGAAGCAAAAGAAATTGCCCCATTTAAATATTTGGATTGATTCACCAATGGCGACAGCAGCGACCCATTTAACTGAAAAGTACTTTGAAGACTTGGATGATGAGGCTAGAAGCCTGTTCACTTGGTTCAAAGAACATCCTCAGGGTATTGATCTTAAGTTTGTGGCGGATGTTGAGGAATCTAAAGCGCTGAATCGCATCAGAGGTGGCGCCATCATTATTTCTGCTAGTGGCATGTGCGAAGCTGGTCGCATTGTTCATCACCTTGCCTGGAATCTTCCGCACAGTCAAAATGCCATCATCATCACAGGCTTTCAAGCCATGGGGACATTAGGTAGACGCTTAGTTGATAAATCACCGATGGTGAAAGTGATGGGTAAAGAGGTTGCAGTGAGAGCCTCTGTTCATACAATTGGCGGCTTATCAGCTCACGCTGATCAAGAAGGTTTACTAAGATGGTTGAAAGGATTTAAGCAAGCACCCGATAAGGTGTTTGTGATCCATGGTGAATCTCATGCAAGTAGTAACTTTGCTCAAGTGATTCACCAAGAATTGAATTGGGACCACGTCGTGACCCCACAAAAAGGCGACTTATTCCCTTGCTAAGGCTTGCGCACAAGCAAATCCGCTAGACCAAGCCCATTGGAAGTTGTGACCGCCAAGATGCCCTGTCACATCCACGCACTCCCCAATGAAATACAAACCTGGATGTTGTTTTGACATCATCGTTTGACCATCTAAAGCCTTGGTATCCACGCCACCCAACATCACCTCTGCTTTTTTCCAACCCAAGGTGCCAGCTGGTTTAACTGACCAACGAGTTAAGAGATCTTTGAGAGCTTGTCGATCTTTCTTACCAACCTCAGCCCACTTACGCCCCAATAGATTCTTTTGTTCCGCAAACGCTTTAGCCAAGCGTTGCGGAAAAACTATTCCCAAGATGTTTTCCGTTAGTTTGAGACGATTCGCATCGTCATTGAATAACTCATCACAATCAACATCATTTAGCCAATTGATCTGAATAGCTTCCCCCTCATGCCAATAGCTACTGCCCTGCAATATCGCAGGCCCTGAAAGACCCTTGTGAGTTAGCAAGAGATCTTCATCAAAGTGGCAAATTCCGTAGCGCTGCCCTTTCTGACCAGAGCTCACTTTGACAGGAACACTTAAGCCAGATAACTCACTGAGATTGGCAAACTCATCTGACGTGAATGACAAAGGCACTAAAGCAGGTCTTGCCTCAACAATCGGCAAATTAAATTGTTTGGCAATATCTAGAGCAAAGTCAGTTGCTCCAATCGCTGGTACTGGCAGACCACCCGTTGCCATCACAATGGCTTTAGTTATTTCTGTGCCTTGATTGGTAGACACTTGCCACAATCCATCAGAAGAGTCAGATTGATTAAGTTGTTGAATAGATTCAACCGTGACAGGATTTTTAATTACCACACCACCCTTGGCGCACTCAGCAAACAACATATCAACAATTTGCTTGGCAGATACATCACAGAACAACTGCCCCTTATGCTTTTCATGAAAAGGGATGTTGTAACTTTTAACTAATTCTATGAAGTCTTTGGGCTTGTACTTGGATAAAGCACTTTTAACAAAATTTGGATTTAAAGATAGAAAATTAGCTGGGCCACTATGCATGTTGGTGAAATTACATCGCCCACCACCACTGATACGAATTTTTTCACCCAATACTTCAGCGTGATCAAGAACAAGGACTTTCTGGCCCAACTGCCCTGCCACACCAGCACAAAATAAGCCGGCAGCACCGCCGCCAATGACAATGGCATCCCACTTATTTGTACGTTCAGCAGACATCAGTAGTTTTCTTTTTTGCAATCTTTATATGAGGCTCAACTTTACCCGTATTTCTATGGGAAAGCGGATTTTAAGAATTTAGCAGACACAAAAAAGCCGTATGAATACATACGGCTTCCTCATTTAAATCTTAAAGATTAGTGATGTTTGGAGTGATCATGCCCTGGTTCACCATGAGCTGGGTGACCCATGACCTTAAATGGCACTTCTACTTCACCAGCTTTTTCAAACTTGAG
>CAYFKY010000060.1:5898-5996 GCA_964343915.1 uncultured Polynucleobacter sp.
ACTTATTTGTACGTTCAGCAGACATCAGTAGTTTTCTTTTTTGCAATCTTTATAAGAGGCTCAACTTTACCTGCATTTCTGAAAGAAAGTAGATTTTG
>CAYFKY010000061.1:0-5941 GCA_964343915.1 uncultured Polynucleobacter sp.
GATTCTTTAACGGTGACGGTGCTTAATAAGCCTCCACCTGAGTAATTAAAACCGCTACTATCTAGCCAATGTGGTTTAAAGGTGCCAACAATGAATAGAATAGCCAGCAATGCAGTGACTATTTGCGCAAAGAGTAACCAGAGTCTTTTCACCATATGGCTAGATTAACGGATTACATTTAAAAAAACAGCTACTTAATCAATATTTAAAAAATGAAGACACCTGCAAAAACAACTAAGTCAGCAAAAAAGCCCTCAACACCTAAAAGTGGGGTGATTTCTAGGGATGATTTGTCGGAGTATTTGTTTGATTACTTAGGTGTTGCCAGAATCAAAGATTATTGCCCTAATGGGTTGCAGGTTGAGGGCAAGCCGCAAATTAAGAAAATCGTCACAGGTGTGACTGCTAGTCTAGATCTCATTGAAAGAGCCATTACAGAAAAAGCCGATGCCATCCTGGTCCATCATGGTTGGTTTTGGAAAAATGATGACAGCAGGGTGGTTGGCCAGCTTCATGATCGTCTAAAGCTATTGATGTCGCATGACATCAACCTCTTTGCATATCACTTGCCATTGGACATTCATCCTCAATTAGGTAATAACGCCCAATTAGCAAAAATGATGGGGTGGACAGTCTCAAAACCATCAAAAAAATCGCCACTAGCTACTTTGGGGGTGATGGATGGCTTAATTTGGGAAGGAAAGCCAACGGCTAGCCAGAAAACTTTGGGCCAGTTAGCTAGAAGCTTAGCCAGCCGTTTAGGCAGAGATCCATTGGTGGTGGGTGACTCGAATCAACCAATCAAACGCATTGCTTGGTGTACAGGTGGGGCACAAAATTACATTAAAGAGGCATCTTTAATGAAAGTGGACGCTTACATCAGTGGTGAAATATCTGAGTCAACCTTTCATGCTGCTAACGAATTGGGGGTGGCATACATAGCTGCAGGTCATCATGCTACAGAGCGCTATGGCATTCAGGCTTTAGGACAGCACTTGGAAAAAACCTTCCGAATCAAGCATCAGTTCATCGATTTGCCTAATCCAGTCTGAGTAGCGCTATTTGTAACTAATCCTTAAAACTACTTTCTAAAAAGTGCTGATTTCGTAAGCCTTTGTAAGTTGGCGACTTTTTTCCATTTTTTGCATGTTTTTTGGGCTTATGGGGTTTAAATCAGGGTGCCGCCTTCGCTATAATCTCGAGTTGACGTCAAAAATATAGCCCTACTATAGGAAAATCAGTAATGAGTGATCAATGCATGGATAAGAGCCGTCGTAATTGGCTCATCGCAACATCAGTTGCCGGTGGTGTAGGTACAGCAGCAGTGGCCCTACCTCTAGTGAGCACATTTGCTCCATCAGAAAAAGCTAAAGCAGCAGGTGCTCCAGTAGAAATGGACATTAGCGGTATGCAACCTGGTGAGCTACGCACAGTTGAGTGGCGCGGTAAGCCTGTATGGGTTGTTCGTCGCACACCAGAAATGCTTGAGTCACTCAAGAAAATCGAAGGCGATTTAGCTGATCCTAAATCTGAGCGTAATCCTAAGGATTTAACGCCAGCTTATGCACAAAATTCACATCGCTCTATCAAGCCTGAGTACTTGGTAGCAGTAGGTATCTGTTCTCATTTGGGTTGTTCGCCAATTACTAAGTTTCAAACTGGTGCCCAACCATCATTGCCAGACAATTGGACAGGCGGCTTCTTGTGCCCATGCCATGGTTCAACTTTTGACTTGGCTGGTCGTGTATTTAAAAACAAACCTGCACCAGATAACTTGGAAGTGCCGCCACATATGTACTTGAGCGACACAAAGTTGTTAATCGGTGAAGATAAGAAAGCGTAAGGAGTAAACAATGGCATTTCATGAAAAAGAAGTTCCAGCGAATGCTTCGCGCGGACAAAAATTAATGGCATGGGTAGATTCACGTTTCCCATTAACAGCGACTATTGAAGGTCACTTAACTAAGTACTACGCACCAAAGAACTTTAACTTCTGGTATTTCTTTGGTTCATTGGCTATTTTGGTTTTGGCGATTCAGATCATCACAGGTATTTTCTTGGTGATGCACTACAAGCCAGATGCTGAAAAAGCATTCCAATCTGTTGAATACATCATGCGTGAAGTACCTTGGGGCTGGTTGGTGCGTTACCTGCACTCAACAGGCGCTTCAATGTTCTTCGTGGTGGTTTACTTGCACATGTTCCGCGGCATGATCTACGGTTCATATCGCAAGCCACGTGAACTAGTTTGGATTTTCGGTTGCGCAATTTTCTTGTGCCTAATGGCTGAAGCTTTCATGGGCTACTTGTTGCCATGGGGTCAAATGTCATATTGGGGTGCTCAAGTAATTGTTAACTTGTTTTCTGCTATTCCATTGGTTGGCCCAGATCTATCATTGTGGATTCGTGGTGACTATGTGGTGGGTGATGCAACATTGAACCGTTTCTTCTCATTCCACGTGATTGCAGTACCTTTGGTATTGATTGGTTTGGTAGCGGCTCACATCATCGCTTTGCATGAAGTAGGTTCTAACAACCCTGATGGCGTTGAGATCAAAGAAAACTTGGATGCAAATGGCGTACCTGTTGACGGTATTCCTTTCCACCCTTACTACTCAGTGCATGACTTGTTAGGTGTTGGTGTGTTCTTGATGGTGTTTGCATTTGTGGTGTTCTTTGCTCCAGAGATGGGCGGTTACTTCCTAGAGCACAACAACTTCATTCCAGCAGATCCTTTGAAGACTCCTCCGCACATTGCGCCAGTTTGGTATTTCACACCGTTCTATTCAATGTTGCGTGCCGTTACTTCTGAGTTCTTGATCCCAATGTGGCTTTTCGCTGCAGTACTTTTGGGTAAAGTGATTCGCGGTACAACAGATAAGAAATTGCAGGGCATTTGTGCTGGTATTTTGGTAGCGCTTGCTGCAGGCTTCTTCTTGTTTGACGCGAAGTTCTGGGGTGTGATTGTGATGGGTGGTTCTGTGGTGATTTTCTTCTTCTTGCCATGGTTAGATAACTCACCAGTTAAATCTATTCGCTACCGTCCACAAGGTCAAAAATACATCTACGGTGTATTTGTGGTGACATTTGTTATTTTGGGTTACTTGGGTATTCAGCCACCATCACCAGTAGGTGAGAAGGTGTCTCAATTGGGTACATTGATTTACTTCGGCTTCTTCTTGGCAATGCCATGGTGGAGCAAGATGGGTCAATTCAAACCAGTTCCAAGTCGCGTTAATTTCGTTGCGCATTAATCGCGAGCACCCATAAGGAAAATGAAAATGAAAAAAATCGTATGGCAAATCCTAGGTGGTCTCGCAGTGGCGTTGACCATGAATGCTGTTCATGCAAGTAGCAGCAGCTTTCCATTAGATGCAGCTCCTAAGCGTGTTAACAGTGAAGCTGCTTTACAAAATGGCGCGAAATTATTTGTGAACTATTGCTTGAACTGTCATGGTGCAGTGAGCATGCGTTACAACCGTTTGCGCGACATCGGTTTAACAGATGAGCAAATCAAGCAAAACTTATTGTTCAGCGGTGAAAAAGTTGGCGACATGATGACTGTTGCTATTTCACCAAAAGATGCAAAAGCTTGGTTCGGTGCAATGCCACCAGATTTATCTGTGATTGCTCGTGCTAAAGGCGCTGATTACTTATATACATATTTGCGCACTTTCTACAAAGACGACACAAAAGCAACTGGCTGGAACAACATGGCTTTCCCAAGTGTTGGTATGCCTCACGTGATGTGGGAGTTGCAAGGTGTTCGTACAGCTAAATATGCTGAAGAAAAAGATCCGCATGATGCTACGAAAACAGTGCACGTATTTAAAGGCTTTGAACAAGTTACGCCTGGCAAATTGAACTCTCAGCAGTTTGATGATGCGATGGCTGATTTGGTTGCTTATCTCCAGTGGATGGGTGAGCCTGCACAGTTAGATCGTAAACGTCTAGGTGTTTGGGTATTGATGTTCTTGGCAGTATTTACAGTATTGGCTTGGGGCTTGAATAAGTCTTACTGGAAAGACATCCACTAAAAATAATTAGGAGATATACCCTATGATGGTTTTGTATTCGGGCACAAATTGCCCGTTCTCTCAGCGTTGCCGTTTGGTTTTGTTTGAGAAGGGCATGGACTTTGAGATCCGTGATGTGGATCTTTTTAACAAGCCAGAAGATATTTCTGTGATGAACCCGTATGGCCAAGTACCTATCTTGGTTGAACGTGATTTGATTCTTTATGAATCAAATATCATTAACGAATACATCGATGAGCGTTTTCCTCATCCACAGTTGATGCCGCCTGATCCTGTGGCTCGTGCTCGTGCTCGTTTGTTCTTATTTAACTTTGAAAAAGAACTATTTGTGCACGTTTCAACATTGGAAAATGAAAAAGGTAAGGCTGCAGAAAAAAATCACGAAAGAGCTCGTTTAGCTATTCGTGATCGTTTGACACAGTTGGCGCCAATTTTCATTAAGAACAAATACATGTTGGGTGATGACTTCTCAATGCTAGATGTGGCGATTGCTCCATTGTTATGGCGTTTAGAGCACTATGGTATTGATTTGTCACGCAATGCAGCGCCTCTCATGAAATATGCAGAGCGTATCTTTAGTCGTCCTGCTTATATTGAAGCATTGACTCCATCAGAGAAAGTGATGCGTCGCTAATTAGGTAACTAATTAGCCATCACTGCTCAACTGATTTCATGAGCGACGTTCCAAGTACTAAACCATATCTAATCCGCGCACTACACCAGTGGTGCACGGATCATGGTTTTACGCCTTATATTGCGGTGTTTGTGACTGAGCAAGTTCATGTTCCTATGGACTACGTAAATAACAACGAAATTGTTTTAAACATCAGTCCAGATGCATGTCAGCAGCTTTCTTTGGACAATGATTGGATCACGCTCAAAGCACGTTTTGCTGGAGTGCCTAGAGATATTCATGTTCCGATGAGTCATGTGATGGCGATTTATGCCAAAGAAAATGGCCAGGGCATGTCTTTCCCAGTTGAGAAAACAACGCCGCCTGAGCCAGCTGCAGACAAAAATATAGGAATTTCTAAAGGAAGACCTAGCCTAAAGCTGGTGAAATAAGTTAGAATGTTGGGCTTAGGTGATATTCAAAACAAATTGTTTTGCTAGCCCTAAAAAGTAGTAAAAAAGTAGCAAGCGATCCACTAAAGCCAGTCAAATTAGACGGTTTTAATCAATCGCCCCCTTAGTTAAATGGTATAACACTTGACTTGTAATCATGGATTGGCAGTTCGATTCTGTCAGGGGGCACCAAAAAATCCCTTAAAATTCAATGTAATTTTCTCACAATGTGAGAAATAACAACTTTTTGATGCAGCGCAACAAAAAGACCTTGAATTGTCATATTTATTCCCTAAAATAGAGTTTGTGCAGTGCAATATGTGCACCGCAAAAATATTAACCAACCTCATTGGAGTAAACATGAACCAAGATCAAATCACAGCAAAATTTGCAGAAATCCAAGGCGAGAGCTTGAACACAGCATTTGCATTGAGCACAAAAGCTTTAGAGCGCGCTCAACAATTAGCAGACATCAACTTCTCAGCAACTAAAGCTGTTATCGAAGAAGCTCAAGACGGTTTAGAGCAAGCTTTGACAGTTAAAGATCCACAAGCTTTCGTTTCATACGTACAAAGCGATGCATTGGCACCTTTAGGTAACAAACTAGCAGCTCATCAACGTGCTGTTGCTAAGATTGTTCGCGAAGGTCAAGTTGAGTTGGCAGAAGTTGCTGAAGCTCAATTAGAGCAGTTCCAAGAAGGCGTACAAAACTGGGTTGACACATTTGCTGCTAACGCACCAGCTGGTTCAGACGTTTTTGTTAACGCATTGAAAACTTCAGTAGGTTCAGCATTGCAAGGTTTCGAGCAATTCCAAGCTGCTGCTAAAGAAGCTGCTGC
>CAYFKY010000062.1:0-5891 GCA_964343915.1 uncultured Polynucleobacter sp.
ATGGCGTAAATCCACATTGGCCAAAATGCTACTCGGTAGCCACGCAAAATGAATGCGGAGGTAACTTGTAGGGCATCAAAAACTTGATAGAAGGCGATGAATAAAAATAATGGAATTGCTGCTGACCTAACTTCATCAGGTGGAGCGTATAGGTCAAGCAGAGGATATTTAAATTGCCAAACAAGTAAACCTACTATGACACAAATGCTGGTTGTGAAAATTAAAGATGACCAGCCAATCTCTTTAGCCAAAGTTGGCTCGTCTGCGCCAATCGATTGTGCAACCAAGGTCGATGTGGCAATCGAGAGTGATAGTGGCAACATATATAAAACAGTGCCCAAGTTGGCAACAATTTGATGGCCTGCTAGTGGCAATGTGCCTAAACGAGCGATAAATAATGCCATGAAGGCAAATGAAGTGACTTCTATCAAATAGCTTAATCCAATTGGCAGACCCAGCTTTAATAGGGTGCTAATTTTGTGTTTATCAGGCCAACTGAAACGTTGGTAAACAGCAAAAATTTGATAAAACTTACCTTGGTAGACTATCCACATTGCTGCAATTAACCATAGCCAGTTAATCACGACAGTGGCTAGGGCGCATCCTGGGCCACCCATTGCGTCAACTCCCAAGCCACCATAAATCAACCATGCATTAAGAGGAATCTTTAGCAACAAACCAATAATCTGTAACCAAGTAATTACTGCAGGTTTGGAGACTGCATTATGAAAAGCCACTAGCACTCTCATAGCCATGCTGGCAGGCAATCCCCATGCAACTATTTGTAGATACAAAATAGCTTTTTCCTCAACTGTAGGACTGGCATTGGCTATTGATAATAGTAATTCTGGATTAGCTAAGATTAGAATTCCAAATAGGCTAAGTCCAAGTGATAGCCACCATCCTTGGCGAACCTCTTCTCCGATTTCATCAAAACGTTTAGCTCCAAATAATTGACCGGCGATGGGTGCTAGTGCAGATACAACGCCAGTTAATCCAACGTAGATGCTGATAAATACAGAGCTTGCCATGGCTAGTGCAGCAAGGTCATCGGCAGAATAACGTGCCACCATCGCGGTATCCATCACGCCGAACGCAATCACTGCTAACTGGCCTACAAGAAGTGGCCCAGCTAATCCTATGAGTTTTGGTATATCCCTTTGCAGTTTAGCGAGCATTGCCTGTGACTTTGTATAAGCGTAGTCTCTCGTTTCTGTCACTCACGCGGCGATCTTCCCAAATTAATTCTAGGTTGATGCCCAAGCTTTCCGCGGCTTGTCTTGCCATGCCTGGTTGGTTACTGATCCATAAAGCACACTGGGCATCGTCTCTAAACTTTAATGTTGTGAAGTACACAAATGAGCCAAGTTGAGCATCTCCTAAGTGTGTTGAGTTGATGCAGTCGGCATCTTTGGGTGTGGCTGCCACCAATCTTGCTGCTACAGATTGATAAGTTTTGGCATAGTTAATGGTTGGTAACCACAATGTCATTAATAAAACCCATGTGAGGGTTGTGCCTGATGCAGATATGACAACAGCGCGCCATATAACTTTGGGTGCGCGAGATGTTCTCCATTTAACGACCATGACCCACAGTATTGTTGCTGCAATTGCTGCTAACAAAGCTATCCAATTGACTTCGTGTATGAAGCCTGGAACTTTTTTAGCAACATTTCTAGCTAGGCTGGCAGGGAAGTTGGTGGTCATAGCAAACCACATGACCCAGATAAAAGCACCGATGATCGTAAAACTTAATAAGGCCAACCAATCAATGAAGCTAATCACGCTGCGTTTAATAATGGGTAAGCTAAAGCATGCCCAAATGACCATGGGTGGAATGATGATCAAGAGTGATTGTTCATTCAGTGATGTGAGGTGTGTTAAATAAATCAATCCAGCAATGACAAGCCCCAGAGGTAATGCCATGTTTGGGTTTCTAATACCGCCTAATGGGTAATTGCTTCCTTTGCGCCAGAACCAAATACTCCATAAGGCTAAAGGCCAAATAGGCCAGGCGTATAACGGTAAATTACGTGCCAAAAATCCAATTGATTTGGTTGAGGCAATTAATTGAATGCTGTCGTTAGACCACCACTCATACCAAGCTTGCTTAACGAGTGGGGCAGGTAGATCAAACAGCCACCATAAGGCTGGCCACAAGCCAATACCTAGCACTGATCCAAGCCACGTCATGCCCAGCCATTTTGCATTTGGTTTTACTTCGCAAATCGCCAATGAAATTAATAAACCAGCAAACATGATCACAAATAGCCAAAGCGATGCTGATAAAGCAATTACGGCTAAACCGATGCCAGTCCAAAAGCCACCTTGTATGGGTTTATCTAGACCTCGCACCAAACCATAAAGAAGAGTGGTGACGCCGAGTAATTGAGCTAATGCTGGGGTAGTTTCGTGAGCACGTGTTGCTAAGCCAATACATGCTAAAAAAATCATCAAGGCACTATCGGCTAGCGTGCGACCATAATCTCGTGGCTCAGGTTGACCACCTAGAGCAAATGCAGTGGGTTGTACTTCTGGTCTGCGACCTAACAGATAACTGGCATGCCAAATAGCTGCGCAACTTAGGAAAAAACATGCGGCTGAATAAATTCCAGCGGCATTAGTTGCTCCCAATATCGGGGAAAGAGCTTTGATGAGTGCGCCGCCAATCCAATAGGGCAGTGGTCCAGCCAGAATATCTGCCCGACCATCAATATGTGGCAGTAACCAATCCTGAAGCGAGCCATTAGCCAAGGTCCACATGGCGCCAAAACCAGCAGCATCATCAGTTTTCCATGGATCCCTACCAAAAATACCAATCAAGCCATAGATAGCGGTGATTAGAACCAACACATACCTAGGTAAGGTAGTTGTGGCGGCGGCAGTTAATTTGATGGGTCTCATGTGACTTAAATTGTGACCTGATTTTTAAATGATGAAAAGCATCTAAGTAAAAAAGGCAGCTGACGCTGCCTTTTTTATTGTCCGTATGGAGCAGAATAGCTTAGGCTGATTTTTT
Organism: uncultured Polynucleobacter sp.; assembly: GCA_964343915.1. Lineage (GTDB taxonomy): Bacteria > Pseudomonadota > Gammaproteobacteria > Burkholderiales > Burkholderiaceae > Polynucleobacter. The sequence continues at coordinate 3,020 of CAYFKY010000062.1, forward strand.
GCCTGTTGCTTTTGCGCCAAACTTTTGACGGAATTTCTCAACACGACCAGCTGTGTCCATGATCTTTTGAGTGCCTGTGTAGAACGGGTGTGACTCAGAAGAAGTTTCGATCTTAGCCAATGGGTACTCTTGACCATCTTCCCACTTGATTGTTTCTTTAGTAACAATAGTAGAGCGTGTTTTGAAGCTGAAGTTGTTTGATACGTCTAAGAAAACAACTTCTTTGTAATCTGGGTGAATGCCTTGTTTCATTTAAAAAGTCCTTAAGCTTGGTAGCCGCCTATTGAATCAACAGGTACTTGCCTGAATTAAAACGAGAATTGTAGCAAAAAATACTAGATATGGGCTTAATTTGGCTAAAACTGACTGGAAAACCACGTTTTTCAGCCAGTTTTTATCAAAAATTAACCGCCACGGCGCATCAATTCAAAGAATTCCGCATTATTTTTAGTGGATTTGAGCTTATCAACGATAAAGTTCATCGCCTCAATGTCATCCATGTCAGAGATGAGTTTGCGCAATACCCAAATCTTCTGAAGAAGTTCTGGCTTGATGAGCAACTCTTCGCGACGTGTACCAGACTTATTCAAGTTGATAGCTGGGTAAACGCGACGCTCTGCAAGACGACGTTCTAAATGAACTTCCATATTGCCGGTGCCTTTGAATTCTTCATAGATCAAATCATCCATGCGGCTACCAGTTTCAATCAAGGCTGTTGCGATGATGGTGAGTGAGCCACCTTCTTCAATGTTACGTGCGGCACCAAAGAAACGCTTTGGTCTTTGTAGTGCGTTGGCGTCAACACCACCTGATAGTACTTTGCCGGATGAAGGCACTACGGTGTTGTAAGCGCGAGCTAGACGAGTAATGGAGTCAAGCAAGATGATCACATCACGTTTCATCTCTACCAAACGCTTAGCCTTTTCAATCACCATTTCTGCTACTTGAACGTGACGAACTGCTGGCTCATCAAATGTTGATGCAACCACTTCACCTTTGACTGAGCGCTGCATTTCTGTAACTTCTTCAGGGCGTTCGTCAACAAGAAGAACGATCAATACTGCATCAGGATGATTGGCAGAGATTGCATGAGCAATGTGCTGCATCATCACAGTTTTGCCGGATTTTGGTGAGGCCACTAAAAGGGCGCGTTGACCAAAACCAATTGGAGAAATCATATCGATGATTCGACCAGTTAAATTCTCTTCAGCTTTGATGTCGCGCTCTAAATGCATAGGGCGATCAGGGTGAAGAGGCGTTAAGTTTTCGAACATGATGCGGTTTTTAAGCGCTTCAGGTGCAAGACCGTTGATTTTGTCGACCTTCACAAGTGCGAAGTAACGTTCGCCTTCCTTAGGTGTTCTTACTTCACCTTCAATCGCATCGCCTGTATGAAGGTTAAAGCGACGGATCTGAGCGGGAGAAATATAGATGTCGTCAGTTGACGCCATGTATGAAGCTTCTGGAGAGCGCAAAAAGCCAAAACCGTCAGGGAGTACTTCTAGTACGCCGTCACCGAAGATGGTTTCGCCACCTTTGGCACGTTTTTTAAGAATGGCAAACATCAACTCTTGCTTGCGCATACGTTGAGTATTTTCAATCTCTAGGCCTGCGGCCATTTCTAATAGGGCAGATACGTGTAGTGCTTTAAGTTCTGTGAGGTGCATGTGTGTGGAGTTAGGCTTAAGCCTTAAGAAAGAACAAGATTTTTGGAATTATTGACCTGAACAGGACGTTTGGTCATTGGTTGGGTGAATTCTACACCCTAAATTAAAAAAAGAGCAAATATCGTATTTTTGTAAAGCGGTAATAAAAAGGGGCTCAGTTAATGAGCCCCTAGGGAATTACTATTTAGATATGGCTATCCAAGAATGCAGTCAATTGAGACTTAGACAAAGCGCCCACCTTTTGAGCTGCTACCGCACCATTTTTAAACAAAATCAATGTGGGGATACCGCGGATGCCAAATTGAGCAGGAATGCCTTGGTTTTCATCAACGTTCATCTTTGCAATTTGAACCTTCTCACCATATTCCTTTGCTACTTCTTCAAGGATAGGGCCAATCATTTTGCAAGGACCACACCACTCAGCCCAGAAGTCGAGCAAAACTGGTTTGTCAGATTTCAAAACATCTTGATCAAAAGATGCATCGCTTACATATTTAATTGCGTCGCTCATGGGAGTCCTTTAGTTAATTCTTTTAAATTTATTTGGTTTTTTATGATTATTCATCATTTACAAGCAATATATTATCAATAAGCGCTTATTTGTGCATACTCTCTGATCCATGTCATATCGTCAACAACACCTTTTAGCCCCTAACCGCCTTGTGATTGAGGATTTGGCTAATCTTATATGGAAAATCACCTTAGCCGAAGGGGTCACTCCATTGGTGTTGCTAAGTACTTCAGGGCCAGCGTATGGATTAAGAAAAGCTCTGGAGAATTCCCGTCCAACGGATGTTCCTAATCATTTAGTTTTTTTGCCACGAGTGTTGGGGGTTGCGCAGTGGTTGAAAGAAACCCCAGGTCTTAGAAAAGAAGGTTCCATCAAATCCGATTTAGAGCGTTGGTTTGAGGTTTATAAGACCTTGTCTGACAGGGATCAGTTAAGTGAGATGTTGCTAGGTAGTTCTGATGCCTCTAAGTGGGCGCTATCTAAAAATATCATCGAAGTATGTGATCTTTTATCGGATGCTACTTTGGGTGTTTTTGACAAAGTATCTGAGTCAGCTCTGAGGGAGGCTGTTAAGCAGGCATATCAGGGAGCCTCGCAACAAATAGTGGAGTTTGAAACTCGTATTGTTTTAGCTTTTTGGGAGTACTTGAGTACCAGCCAAGATCCTGTGGCTCGCCAGAGAAGAGCTATGGGG
>CAYFKY010000063.1:0-5670 GCA_964343915.1 uncultured Polynucleobacter sp.
GTTAATAGATATTTCGTGATGATCCAAGTCATGATGTAACAAATGTATTAAAAAGAAATAAAATGAATTATGCGTCGTATTTGTGTTTTATTTGCACTTTTCTATTTTTATTAGCTACATTCATGCGAGCAGTCTTTCAGCTCTAAGTGAAGTGGCTGGTTATGATAATGTCCGCATCCTTCAGGGTGGCTTTGAAGAGTGGAAATTCAAGGGCGGTTTTGATGCACACAAAAGCTGTCAACAAACAATCAAAGCATTAATACGGAAATAGGTATTTTTTAAGCTTCTGCAGCTTTGTGCATTCATCGGCATAATGGTTCATCTAGTTCATCAATGAGCCAACTGTATGAAGCCTATAGAAGTTCGTATTGCTTGGAAGGGGCAAAGTGATTGCAGCTTATGCTCAATCAGAGATTCCGTGCTGTTTGCAGAACTCAATCAAGATGACTTTTCAAAAATACATGCGCCTATAGATGATCTTAAATTTGATCAAGACTCATTAATTTATAGACAGGGTGACGTTGCTGAGTTTTTGTACACGCTCAGAGAAGGTTACATCAAGCTTTTGCATCTTAATGATGATGGTACAGAAAGAATTGTTCGTTTGATCAAGCAGGGTGACTTGTTTGGTATGGAGGCTCTACTAGGTGGTCACTATGAGCACTCAGCAATTGCTTTAAGACCTGTTTACTTGTGCAAAATTCCGATGCGAGTCATTAAGTCTTTGGGTGAAGAGTCGCCAAGATTAAATAGGCAGATGTTGAAAAAGTGGGGGGATGCTCTCTCGGACTCTCAATCATGGTTTGCAAAGGTTAATACGGGTAGGGTTGAAATGCGCTTGGCCAGATTTCTATTGAGTTTGGCTAAAGAGGTCGATGGAAAAACCATGGCTCCACTCTTTAAGCGAGAGGACATGGGGTTGATGATGGATGTCAAATTAGAAACCATCAGTAGGGCTTTGACAGCTATGTCGGAAATGGGTTTTTTAAGTGAAATTGGGCGCACCTCAGTGACCATTAATAATTTGGACCAGCTCAAAGAGTTTTGCCAAAAAGGCTAATCATTACTTTGTCAGGGATAAGAATAATTTTGGCAGTTTCTCTGGTAATTGCTCTATTTTTTCAATCACACTGAATTGATGAGAAAAAATATCCTTCACGTAATCATCAGCTTTCTTATCTAAATTGATGCAGTAGCTATAGATATTTTTTTGAGCCAGCTCTCTGACCGCCTGTTTGGCATCTTCTTTTAAATAGTCCTGATCCTGAATATCAACATCTGACGGCTCTCCATCTGTGAGCACCAATAATATTTTTTTATCTTTATGTTGATGCTGCAAATAATGGGATGCGTGTCGCATGGCTGCACCCATCCTGGTTGAGTACTTTGCTTCAATATTCGCTAAGCGAGCCTTAACAGAGTCATCCCAGGTTTCGCTGAACCCTTTTATGTGCATGTATGACACTTCATGTCTCGTGTTTGAGTGAAATCCAGCAATCGCCAACGAGTCATTGAGTTGATGGGTTACGTATGCCAGCATGGTGGCAGCTTCTTGACTTAGGCTAAGTACTGTTTGATTAGTGCCGGCAACAGTTTCATTTAATGATTGAGAAAGATCTAACAGCAGTAAAACGGCAATATTTCTATCATTTGTTTCATGATCTGTATTAATTCTTAGTTCTGGTTGATGACCACTTTTTAAATTAATGAGTGAGCTGATGGCGACATCTAAGTCTAATTCTGATCCGTTTTCTTGATAGCGAACACGAGTTTTATTTTGAGGCTTTAGAGCATCAATAACTTTCTTGAGGCGTTTGATCAATGCGGAGTGTTTATTTAATATTTGGTCAACAACACTTGCTTGACCCAAGGGTTGGAGGCGCTCATACACGCTTACCCAGTCTGGTCTATAACTCTCGCTGTTGTAATTCCACTCGTCATAGAGCCGCGGAGGTAGTGAGTCAATATCTTCTTGATTGTTTGATGGCGGCGCTTGCTCAAACATCTCTTCATCATCACTCAACTCATGGAACTTCCATAAGTGACGGTTGTCATCCCTGTATTCAATTTCAGTATTTTCAAAAATAGTATTAGGGAGTTGATCGGTTTGCAGGCGGGTTTTAGCAACATACTCCAAAGCCAATTCAGCCATTTGGCTTGTGCCCAACTTACCATCTCGCATCAGTTCAAGAAATATCTTTCTGAATGTGGCGACATCTTCATTGTCATAGGAGTGATGTTCATCAAGAATCGCATAGGACAACATACTCAGACGATGACGGATACATGATTCTGTTTTTGGATCGCAAGCAAACTCATCTGGCCTTGGATGCAGTGCAATCATCAGTTTTCTGAGGCCTGGGTATTGTTGGCAAATCAAATAGTCAATTTTTGAATCTTCAAAGCATTCAATAGCAATACGTTGCAATGGACTAAAGTTGTCTGCAAAGATTGCTTGACTCCAACGCTTGTGACCAAGCATGTGAGCTAGAGCGATTCGATATCGGTTGATTCCTTTTATGTCGTGTACATCATCGTATACGTCAGGCAATCGTGCCCCAAACTCATCAAAGTAAGGGGTCATCTGAATAGAATTAAACCCAGTGCTATACGGCACAAGCGTGAGACCATCTTCCCAGAAACTTCTGGTATACAACTCAAGTTGGCGAGTGTTATCTATCAGCAAAGTGCCATGTCTTTGGCGTTTCAGCACAGCTAAGCTATCTGCTGATTCAAGTTGAAAATATTGAATTTGTTGTTCTGGGTGATGGGAATAGTTGCGTATGCCATATTCAACCCATTTTTCTAAACCTCCCACAGTCACGACATCCAAAATCTTTGCTGACGATTCTATGAAAGCATGAAAGCTGGGGCTGGCATATGTTTTATGTATGCCGTGTATAGAGATACTGGTTTGATCCATTTGATAAATAGCTACCCGAAGATAATCATCGAGCTGTTCTTGACTGGGAAGCCGTCTTGTTATGGCAGGTAGGTGAGCAATCAATAGGGCAATACTCTTGCCATTGGGAGATTTAGAGATTTTTTGTATAGCGCTTGCCAAACTGGGTAGCGCTGATTCACCCACTTGATGGGCAATCGCAGGCCACTCTTGTAGGAAGTTAAGGAGGGGTTCTACACCTCGCCCTAGCTTGCCAATGACTCTGGCTTGGTCTATGTATTCAAGAACGCCAGTTGTAGATAAATAGGTGTGTGCCTCAATTAAGCACTCAGTGAAAATGCCATCAACTTCAGTGAAGCGACAATCAAGTCGTTGACGTAGTTCATCAACAGTCTCAGATTGGATGGTTCTTGCTTCGCTCATACATCAGCTAAATATAGTTGTGACAGCGTGCTCTAACGTCGCTTTGATATCTGGGTCGTCTGTAATAGGGGTGATCAGTGCCATGATGCAAGCATCCACTGGATCAATGCCTCTTAGGATTAGCTTGCTGGCATAGACTAATAAACGGGTTGAGATGCCTTCATCTAAGCCGTGGCCCTTGAGTCGTCTTGCGATAACTGCTAATTCAACTAATTTTTTTGAAATTGTTAATTCAAGACCGGTTTCACCCGCCAAAATTTCTGCTTCTAATTCTGCGTTGGGGTAATCAAATTCAAAGCCTACAAAACGTTGCTTGGTGGACTGTTTTAAATCTTTCATCAGGCTCTGATAGCCTGGGTTGTATGAAATCACCAACTGAAAATCTGGGTGCGCTGTAATGACTTCTCCTGCCTTATCAAGGGGGAGTTGGCGGCGATGGTCTGTGAGTGGATGAATCACGACGGTGGTATCTTGACGTGCCTCTACCACTTCATCTAAATAGCAAATGGCGCCTATGCGTGCTGCCGTGGTTAATGGACCATCTACCCAACGTGTGCCATTGGCGTCTAGTAAAAATCTACCCACTAAATCAGATGCCGTCATATCTTCATTACAAGCCACTGTGATGAGTGGTTTGTTGAGTTTCCATGCCATATATTCAACAAAGCGTGATTTGCCGCAGCCAGTAGGTCCTTTGATCATCACAGGCAACTGTGAGGCATACGCTTGTTCGTAAAGGGCAATCTCATGCCCCTGCGCTTGATAAAAGGGCTCTTTAGCTACGATATATTGTTGGGTTGCTGACATAGTGACCTCTTATGAATAACAAAGCCTCACTAGGAGGCTTTGTTGGGTTAAATGATTACTTGTGTACGCTGAGTTTTTCGCGCCAGCCTGGGTAGAGCTTATCAGCATCTGCTGGGAATGACTCAAAGGCTCTTGCGAATTCCTTATGCTCTTTAGCGTATTCAATTGGATCAGCACCTGATTTCCAGCATTCGTACGATTGACGTAAAGAAATCGCGCCAGCTGCTGGAGAGTCAATGTGACCATATGAGCCGCCACCTGCTGTATTGATCACGTTACCGTGGCCAAGGTTGCTAAAGAACGCTGGCAAGCGAAGCGCATTCATACCGCCAGAAATAATTGGTGTTGTTGGTTTCATGCCATACCATTTTTGGTAGTACACAGGACCTTGAGCTTCATCGCGTTCAATCATGTAAGCGATGATGCGGTCATCATTTTCACCTTCCATCTTGCCAAAGCCCATTGTGCCTACGTGGATACCAGAGGCACCTTGTAGTCGAGACATCTTGGCCAACACGAAGGCTGTATAACCACGTTTAGCTGATGGAGATGTCACAGCGCCGTGACCTGCGCGATGGTAGTGTAAATATTGGTTTGGATACTGACGGCGTGCAGTTGTTACCATGCCAGGACCGCCAACATAGCCGTCTACTAGGAAAGCTACTTTGTCGGCATCTGGGCCAAATGTTTCAAGAATGTAGTCTGCACGTGCGCACATTTCAAAGTGATCATCTGCAGTGATGTTCGCAGAGAAAATCTTAGCTTGACCTGTTTTATCTTGTGCGCGACGCAATGCATCGGCAACCAATGGAATCACTTTTTTCATTGGGCAGAAAACTTGGTTACCTTGTGGTTCATCGTTCTTGATGAAGTCACCACCCAACCAGAATTGATAAGCTGCCTCTGCGAATGGTTCTGGACGTAAACCTAGTTTTGGCTTAATGATTGTGCCGGCAATGTAACCACCATCCTTAACTGGACGACCAAGAATACGCCACATGTCAGAAATATCTTTTGCAGGACCATCAAATAATTGGATAGCTCGCTCTGGCATAAAGAAGTCATACATCTTGGCATGCTGAATATCACCCATGCCTTGGTTATTACCAATAGCCAATGTTAGGAACGATACAAGCATCATGCGACCATCGGTCACATTGCGATCAAACAAATCGATTGGGTAGGCGATGCGCATTTCTTCAGTGGCTTCATCAATGTGATAAACCAACGCATCAACACCGCGAGTAAAGTCATCTGTTGTGCTAACTTCAACGTTCGTACCTGTTGATGATTCAGCAGCAAAGTGAGCAGCAGCCTCAAGGTAGCCATAGCCTGCTTTAGGTTTCATTTTGTAGGCAACCAAGATATGGTTGCCATTGTTCATTAAATCTTCTTCTTTGAGACTAAGGTCAGCGTAGCGATTTGATTGATCCATCTTGTAGTTCTCCCATTCGTTGGTTTGACATTGAGCATTTGCTCGATGGTGTGACTATACGAATGATTTAATATAAGTAATATTCAAATATTTTTAATTAAAT
>CAYFKY010000064.1:0-2352 GCA_964343915.1 uncultured Polynucleobacter sp.
ATATATTTAACCTATATCAAATCGCACCAACAAAAATGGCCAGTGGATCACTGGCCATTTATTGGAATCTTTGTTGATTATTTCAAAGACAAGATCCAAGCAACTAATTTCTTAGCATCTGGTTCTTTGATAGCAACTGCGTTAGGTGGCATTGCAACGCCGCTAACTTTGCCTTTCCAGTGTGAGTCGTAAAGGTTAGTACCGTTCATCACTTCTTTTGTTAACAATGCTGCAGCATCTTTCTTGCCAGCATATTTCTTAGCAACATCTTTCCATGCTGGACCAATTGGTAGCTTACCGTCTGTTCTTGGCTCAACTTGGTGACAAGTCATACAGCCAGCATTCGTAGCAATTTTTAGCATTTCTGGGTTGTTATGATTATCTGCATATGCACTAGTTGCTAGGGCAGCGATAGCCAAAGTCATGAGCGTCTTTTTCACGATGTTCTCTCCGATTAGTTAAATAGATAGCTAGTAATAATTGTTAATCGAAACAACCTTTTAAGATATGGCTTTCTAGGCAGTATTTGACCTAGCTCAAGTAATAAAATTGCCACATGTATCAAATTGGCACAGATTTAGAAAATTTGGCTTAAAACCAGGTTTATTGGATACTGATAGCTACTTTTCAAGAAAACCACATGTACCTAACATTCGCATTCATCTTTAATACATTGCTTGTTATTTTGGCAATTTTGATCCATTACGAAGTCTTGTTTTGGATGGATAAAAAGCTCCCTAGGATTGCTCATTTGCCACCTCGCTTTAGAGTTCTTGTGGGTGTTGGTGTGCTGTTTTTAACCCATATCGTTGAGATTTGGTTATTTGGTATTGGCTACTATTTCACCTTGCAGTTTGAGGGCATGGGTCATTTGATTGGGCAGGGAGCGGTCACTGGCGAATTCCTTGACTACATCTACTTGTCATTCATCACATTCACAACCGTTGGCTATGGTGACATCGTGGCTCAAGGTTATGTGCGTTACTTAACGGGTGTTGAAGCTCTGACTGGGCTTTTATTGATCACCTGGTCTGCATCATTCTTGTTCTTAGAAATGCAGAAGTATTGGACTGACTCCAGGAGAATCGATACAACTACTTGGAAAAAATAAAGGATCTCTGTTGAGATCCTTTGGGGTTGAGCGATTAGGTTCTTATCTTTCTTCTTATCTTTCGCTCATCGCCTTATAAATACTTGGGAAGCACGTTAAGAAAATATAGCTAGCGTATTGCTCAGCTTGCATTTGATCGAGTGCTGCGTAAATTTCTTCACGGATCAAACCAATCGTGTGCGAATCAGTTTTAGATAGTGCATCGACCAAGCGTTGCGCAATCGAATCTTTCTCAAGATCGATGCCATGATTGACCTTGATCTCACCCAAAAAAGAACCATAGGTGCTGGCAAATTGCATGTCAGCCACAAAGCCTTTGTGAGTCGATGGATGTTGCTGTACCAAGAGAACAGCCAGCTTCTGGCAGTCTTGAAACACAGCGCGCATCTTTTGGAGGATTTCTTCTTCGTTCATATTGGTTATTTTATCTCTGGAAACTGACCATCCACATAAAACCACTGATCGCCTTCACGCACAAAGCGACTGATTTCGTGTAAGCGGTGTGCTTTGCCATTGATCTTGTAAATAGCCACAAACTCCACGGTGGCTGATTGTTGATTGGCACTTTCTGTAAAGCTTTTGACCTTCAGCTCTAACCATTGAGTTTTTTGATCATCAAATAAAGCTTCGGTAGGGCGGGTGCTGTGATGCCAAGTTTTTAATAAATAGTCTTCTAGCTCTAAAACGTAGGCGCTATATCTAGAGCGCATCAGTTTTTCAGCATTCTCAGGTTTTTTCTGACCTGAGTGATAAACCCCGCAGCAATTGACATACTGGGTGTTTTGGCAAGGACAGATCTTGGGTGTGCTTGGCATGAGCAATTAATTATTTTTGATATTTCTTATGAGGATGTAGTCTAATCTTTTTTATGCACTTAATCGTTTATTTACATGGATTTCGATCATCGCCATTTTCAATGAAGGCGAAGATCACGCATCGCGCCATTTTGGATTTAAAAGGTGAGGGTGTTGATGTGGAGTGGTATTGCCCACAATTACCACCATCACCAAAAGAAGCCATGGCGATGGTGGTGACGCACATCAAGTCGCAGAATTATGAACGGCTATCTATTATTGGTTCTTCTTTGGGTGGTTATTACGCCACTTACTTGGCAGAATTATTTTCTGCGCAAGCAACTCTTTTAAACCCTGCGATTGAACCTGCGCGTGATTTAGAAAGCTATATTGGTGAGTTAAAGGCTTGGCACAGTGATGAGGCCTTTCACTTTAAGCCAGAGTACA
>CAYFKY010000064.1:2452-5613 GCA_964343915.1 uncultured Polynucleobacter sp.
ATTGCTGCCAAAGGTGATGAAGTATTGGATTGGCAAGAGATGGTCGCTAAATACCCAGGTGCACAGCAGTTAGTTTTAGAAGGCGGGGACCATGCAATCTCTAATTACTTAGAGTTATTGCCAACAGTATTGGCTTTTCATGATTTGAAGTCAAAGTAAAGACCAGTTATTTAATATCTTTCACGCACCGAAAGCCCACATAAGCCACTTTGGTGTCGGCAGGTTTGCTGGCAAGATTGGACTCTAGTTGGTTTTCTGGGCCGTACCACCAAGAAGCGCCGCGTGTGATTTGTTCCGTACCTGATTTGGTATCAATCCACTCCCAAACATTGCCGCCCATATCGTAAAGACCATTGACGCCTGCTTCGGTTGTCATCACTGGCACATGGCCGGTGCCTCTCCAGAGTGAGCCTGCTGGAGCGACCCCCCTTAAACCTGCACAGCCATTCAAACAATGCGAATGCTTGGGGGTGTCACCGTTGGCATAGGTGTACTTTTTGCCTTTGATAAATGGCTGTGTAGGAGTAGTTCGTTGCTCTGTAAAAGCTGCGGTGGTCCATTCGGAGTCGGTTGGTAGCCTTTTGCCAAAAAATGCACAAATTGCTTTTGCTTCATAAAAGTTGAGATGCACGGCAGGCTCCTGATCTTTGGCTGGCACACCAAATGGTGTGCGCCAGGTCCAGTTGGCTTTTCTAGTCCAGCCTGCTTCGTAGATAAAGCTTCCGCCTTCTTTTTCTCCAGAGCTCACAAACCCTGTGGCATCTGCATACCTCTTCACGGTGCCAATGGTTACTTCATGGATGTCCCATTCGAGTTGACCAATGCGTGTAGTCTTCTCTGTAGCCATCGGGTTGGCCTGAGCGACGTTATGCAAGCTGATTGATGCAATCAATACAAAGAGAGAAATTATTTTCATCGTTTCAACCGATAGGCTAAGAGTGAAAAAATAATGGCGGCATAAATACCAACTGTTTGGAAATCATTTTTGCCAGATTTATGCCAGAAGTAATGCAGTATCACCAAGATGGCAATCAGGTACACCAAGCGGTGTAGCTTTGACCAAGAGCGTTTGAGTTTTCTCACTGCCCAATCATTGGAGGTGAGTGCGAGTGGCACAAGTAATACGAACGCACTAAACCCCATGGTGATGAAAGGACGTTTGATTACATCCTTGATCATTTCTGAGGTACTCCAGTTATGGTCTAACCAGAACCAAATCGAAAAATGTAGGCAAGCATAGAAAAACACCAGTAGCCCGAATGTGCGGCGGTAGCGTAAGAGCTCTGATATGCCTGTGATGCGCCTGATGGGAGTCACCGCTAAGGTGATGCACAAAAACACCAGTGCCCAAGTGCCCGTTGAGCGAGTAATGAACTCAATCGGATTAGCTGTTAAGTCATCTTGATATCCCAGTATCACGAGCCTTAATAGAGGCAATAATCCTAGGCTAATGATCAAGGCTTTCATGATCAGTAGTACTTACGCAGATCCATGTCTTTGTACAAGTGCGCTACTTGATCAGCATAGCCATTGAAGGGCAGTGTTTTGATCTTGGGGGCAAAGATGCCGCCTTCAGCGCCAATACGTCGTTCTGTTGCCTGACTCCAACGTGGATGATTCACATTCGGATTTACATTGGAGTAAAAACCATATTCATAAGGCGCTGATACCTTCCAGCTAGTGGCTGGTTCTTTATCGGTAAAACGAATCTTCACAATTGACTTGGCACTCTTAAAGCCATACTTCCAGGGAACAACGATGCGCACAGGAGCGCCATTTTGTTTGGGTAACACTTCACCATACAAACCAAATGTTAAAAGTGTTAAATCATTCATGGCTTCATCCAAGCGCAACCCTTCGGTATAAGGCCAATCTAAAACACGGTTATTAACACCAGGCATTTGTTTGGGGTCTGCCAAGCTAATGAACTCCACATACTTAGCGGATCCTTGAGGCTCAGCAGCTTTGATCAAATGCGCTAGTGAGTATCCAATCCACGGTATCACCATCGACCATCCTTCAACACAGCGCAAACGGTACACGCGTTCCTCTAAACCAGATAGTTTCATGAGGCTATCGATATCCCATACTTTGGGCTTATTTACTAACCCTTCGACAGTGATGGTCCAAGGCCTGGTTTTGAGTGATTGTGCATAACGAGCAGGTTCTGACTTATCGGTGCCGAACTCATAAAAATTGTTATAGCTCGTTATATCTTTATAGCTAGTTAACTTATCACTTAAAAAATATTTGGGGTTGGCAGTAGCGGCAAGCTTATTGCTTTGTGCAAAGGCTTGTCGACCAAAGAACTCAGCGTTGGCTATGCCAAATGCGCCAGCGGCCGCCAATTTGATCCATTGGCGGCGCTGTTCAAAGATCTCTTTTGGAGTAATGTCGCTTGGTCGAATACTGGCATCTTTTTTCATATGCCTAGCTTAATCTAGAACGACATGTTTTGCAGAGTCAGGTATTAATGCCCATGAATCATGTGTTCAATCTTTAGGCATTGATTCATGACCGCGGTTAAACCATGTTCTTTGGCATGGTTAATAGCCGCAACATTGATCACGCCCAGTTGTAACCACAATGACTTAGCACCAATCGCCACAGCTTCTTGAGCAATCGGTAGGCAATCTTCAGATTTTCTGAACACATTCACCATATCAACTGGAAATGGAATGCTCTTTAAATTCGGATAACACTTTTCACCCAAAATTTCTGAGTGCAATGGATTAACAGGAACTATCTTGTAGCCTTGTGATTGCATATAGCCAGCCACATCGTAAGAGGGTCTGAATGGTTTGTCAGAAAGACCTACGACTGCAATAACTTTGGTTTCTTGTAATAATGATTTCATCATTTTTAGTATCTTATCCCTTATTAGTTAGTTGTTATTCAATTGATAAATTTGCTTGCTTAATGTGAAAAACCCTTTACATCCCAAAAAACTGCTACACACCAAGTGGACTGCCGTGCATCCTCAACATAAGGAAAAACATTTCTTGGTGGTCAAGGTCATTCAGCCTGATGATCAATTGCTAGCAATTGAGCAGGTAGTGATTGAAGCTGTTATGACCAAGAGGCAAAAAACAATCCATTGGCGACATCTCACCAATGGATTGGAGTGGAAACAGGGGTGGGTCGATTAGTTATCGATGCAT
>CAYFKY010000065.1:0-2414 GCA_964343915.1 uncultured Polynucleobacter sp.
AAAACAATTCAGGAAGTTTTTACTTTTAACAAATACAGCAACAAATAATTATTTGTTGGCTGTTTTTCTTTCTTCTTTTCCTGTTTCTTTTCTTGTTTCTTTTATTTTTCTTCTACTTTTTTATTTTCTAGATTGGTCTTTAGTCAGTGTGAGTAATTTTGCTCATGCACCAGTAACCTAAAAAACTACTCAAAGCTGCCAAACCGAAAACATGGGCAGGCGCTAAGTATTCCCATACCCAACCTGCTACCAAGCCACCCACCGTTCCGCCAATCCCATATGAAACCGTGGTGTAAAGCGCTTGCCCCCTCGCCTGCAAAGGTCCTTTGAACCAGGTTTGCAGCATCTTGATACTGGCACTGTGATGTGCACCGAATGTTGCAGCATGCATGATTTGGGCCAACACTAAAACAATCAACTCAGGCAAGTAGGCAATCAAAGCAAAACGAATGGTCGCAATTAGGTAGGCAACTAACAAAATGTTCTTTGTGGTGAATCTGGCATAAAAGTAACTTTGGAAATAAAAAAATATCACTTCAGATAAAACACCCAACATCCAAAAGAGTCCTATCTCGCCTTTTGAGTAGCCCAAACGATCCAAATACAAAGAATAAAAAACATATAAAGCGGCATGACCAAAGATCATCCAAAAGTTCGCCGTCATGAACCATTGCACTTGAGTGTTTTTGAGAACATGCCCCAATTTAATCTCGACATGATGCGTTGCTTCCATCGCTGGCTCACGCAAAGTGGTTGTTAAGACTGTCATGATCAATAAAGCAACCATGCCAAAGTAAGGAAAGCTCTCAATACCAAAACGTTCAAACCAAGCTCCGGCAAACAGAACCATCGCAATAAAGCCAATCGAACCCCAGAGTCTTAGGCGCCCATAACGGCGATCAAAGTCATTATTTTTGTAGAGCGCGTGAACTGTGGCCGCCTCACCCAAGGGCATCAAGCTACTAATGACAGTGTTGAGCAAAAACATCCAAATTAATAATGGCAGATAACTCTCAAGATAGAAGATTGCCGAAAAGATGATGCATGCCATCACGGAGGTCATGCGCATGATGCCCAAGCGATCACGACGTATATCAGCCAACCAACCCCAAGCAAATGGGCCCAAAATCCGCGTGATCTGGAACATCGACATCAGGGCGGCAATCTCAATGGCGCCAAAATTTCTACTGGAAAAATAGAGGCTGGCATAAGGCGACATCAGCCCTATGTATGAGAAATAAAAAAAGAAAAATGCCGCAAAAGCCAGCCGTACAAGACCGGTCATGACAACATTCTAGTTAAGGTCTTTGTGCTGGAATGCGTGGCGTACTCACCTTGACATCACCACATTGGGCACGATGGCGTAGTACGTGATCCATGATGACCAAGGCCAACATGGCTTCAGCAATTGGAGTGGCTCGAATCCCTACGCATGGATCATGGCGACCTTTGGTTTGCACCACAGCTGGATCACCCGCGCGATTGATGGATTGCTTAGGCGACATGATCGATGAGGTTGGCTTGATCGCAATCGAGACCACCACATCTTGACCACTACTAATACCACCCAACACACCACCAGCATTATTGGTAGCAAAACCATCAGCAAACATTTCATCGCCATGCTCACTACCTTTTTGCGCTACGCTCTTAAAGCCCGCACCAATCTCAACACCTTTCACGGCATTGATACCCATCATGGCATGCGCAATATCAGCATCCAACTTATCAAAAATGGGTTCACCCAAACCAACAGGTACACCTTTGGCAACCACGGTTAAGCGCGCACCACAAGAATCTCCTGCTTTACGCAACTCATCCATATAGGCTTCCAACTGCGGAATGATTGTCGCGTTCGCAGCAAAAAATGGGTTTTGTGAAATCTGCGCAGCATCTTCAAATGGAATCTCGAGATCGCCCAACTGGGTCATGTAGCCATAAAACTCCATGCCGTATTGTTCTGATAACCATTTTTTGGCAACTGCGGCGGCAGCTACCACTGGTGCAGTTAAGCGTGCTGATGAGCGACCACCGCCACGAGGATCACGAATACCGTACTTATGCCAGTAGGTGTAATCAGCGTGACCTGGTCTAAAGCTATCTAAGATGTCGCCGTAATCTTGACTGCGTTGATCCGTGTTACGAATCACCAATGCAATCGGGGTACCGGTTGTTTTACCTTCAAAAACACCCGATAGAATTTCTACCTTGTCTTCTTCTTTGCGCTGCGTCACATGTCGTGAGGTGCCAGGTTTACGACGATCCAAGTCTCCTTGAATATCTTCAACCGACAAAGACATACCCGGTGGGCAACCGTCTACTACAGCGCCAATTGCGGGTCCATGAGATTCACCAAAAGTGGTGATGCGAAATAAGTGTCCTAGTGTGCTTCCAGCCATGCCTAGATTATGACA
>CAYFKY010000065.1:2514-5495 GCA_964343915.1 uncultured Polynucleobacter sp.
GCTCCTTTAAAACGCAAAATATCACTAACTTTCATGACCAACTCCTTTGTAATGTGTTGTTTTAAGTTGTTTTTGTATTTATCTAGTCTATCAGCAGCAAAGGCTGCTCGCTAGTCAGGAAATATCAGGGATTACACCTGTTTTTGAGGGTTTATGGCTTTTTAGGGGTGGGTTCCCAAGCTCTCACCACAGGCATATTGGCCACCACCGTGGCGCCCGCCAAGGTGACCCACCAAGTAACATAAATCCAGACCAAAAACATCGGCAGAATGGCAAAAGCGCCATAAACGGTCTTATAAATAGGGAAACTAGCCACAAACCAGGTAAATATGGCTTTTGCCAACTCAAACACCACCGCAGCTCCTACTGCACCCCATAAAGCATCTGTCCAAAGGACTTTTTTATAAGGCAAGATTTTGTACACCACGGCAAACGACATGATCGATAAAAGAATCGGAAATACCTCAGCCATGAAATTAAAGCCATCACTCAAAGGACCAATTAAACCTTTTGAGGCACTTAAAACCATGGAGCTTAAATAAATACTCAAACCCAATAACAATGGACCAATGGTGGTTGCCACCATATGAATACCAATGCGCCTAAAGAATGGTCGCGACTGAGTCACACCCCAGATACGATTGAATGCGTTCTCTACCGTAATAAGAGTGAAGAAAACACCGATCAGTAAGCCCAAAGTACCAAAAATGGTTAAACCCTTTGCCTTAAGAGCAAATTGGTTCAAGTACATCAAAATTGGATCGCCAATTGCACCAGGGATTAAGTTATCTGATAACCAATCTTGAAAAGCACGGCGCAACTTCAAAAACCGAGGCATGACAGTTAATAAAGCAAAAGAAACCGTTACCATGGGCACGATTGAAAGAATTGTCGTAAATGAGAGGCTGGCCGCCATTTCATTGATGTGACTGAGCTTTGCGCGCTGGCGCATATAGCTAAAAAAGTCGAGGAGAGAGTCTTTATGACGAATTACTGGCACGGCTCTATCATAAGCAAGATATAAATCGGAGTACACATTCTATGAATTCTGCAAATATTAACCTCTTAGTTCTTTACTACTCAAGACATGGCGCTACGCGCCAATTGGCCGAATTAATTGCTGAAGGCATTGAAAGCGTGCCAGGCGTGACTGCCAGACTGCGCACCGTACCGGAAATTTCAGCTGTGTGTGAAGCAACAGAATCAGATATTCCAGTATCAGGTCCTCCGTATGTCGAGCACAAAGATCTACAAGAATGTGCTGGCTTAGCTCTAGGCTCACCTACTCGCTTTGGCAATATGGCAGCAGCCGTCAAGTATTTCTTAGATAACAGTACTTCACAGTGGTTATCTGGCGCACTGATTGGTAAACCTGCATGCGTCTTTACCAGCACTGGCAGCATGCACGGCGGACAAGAAAGCACCCTACTCTCGATGATGATTCCGCTGATGCATCACGGCATGGTGATGGTGGGCCTTCCTTATAGTCAACCAGAACTCATGAACACTCAAACAGGTGGCACGCCCTATGGTGTGACTCACTTTGCTAAAGCAGATGGCTCCGCACCCATATCTGCTGATGAAAAGAAATTGGCTTTGGCTCAAGGCAAACGTTTGGCAGAAATTGCTCTTAAGTTAGCAAAATGAATACACCCATTACCCAACATCCAGATTTACAACCCAAAGATCACTGGCGCTTAATTGCTTGGTTTTCTTGGTTTAGCTTGGTGGTTTTATGCGTCCTATGGGAAAGCGTGATTGCTCCCATCAAACCAGGTGGATCTTGGGCGGTGATCAAAGTGATTCCTATGCTCTTTGCCTTAAAAGGTATTTGGCAAGCAAAGAACTACACCATGCAATGGTCATCCATGTTGGTCATGTTGTACTTCATTGAAGGGGTTGTGCGTCTCAATGATGCTGGCTTGTCAGCCTATATGGCTGGCCTAGAAATTGTTTTGAGTTTGATTGCATACTTTTCTTTGTTGGCTTACTTAAAACCACTCAAAAAAATTGCCAAGCTTAAAAAGGCTGCAGAAGATCAAGCGGCCTCTTAAAAAAGATAATGCCTAAAAATAAAAAATATCAGGAGCAATAAAAATCATGGCACTGACTGATCAAGAGTTAATCGCCCAATTTGCCAGCATCATTGGTCAAGAAAACATCATTACTAAGAGTAATGATTTAGAGCCTTACTTGATCGACTGGCGCAAACGCTATCGCGGTCAAGCGATCGCAGCATTGCGCCCTGCCAGCACAGAAGAAGTATCAGCGCTTGTAAAAGTTTGTGCAGCCAATCAAATTGCCATGGTTCCTCAAGGCGGTAATACGGGCATGTGTGGTGGCGCCACCCCCAACCCAACCGGCAGGCAAGTGGTGATTTCGTTACAACGCATGAACAAGATTCGTGAACTTGATGCAGCCAATCAAACCATCACTGTTGAGGCTGGTGTGATTTTGCAAGCACTGCAAGAAGCAGCTACTGCTGCCAATCGATACTTTCCACTCAGCTTGGGAGCTGAAGGCAGTTGTTGCATTGGCGGCAATTTATCCACCAATGCAGGTGGCACATCAGTAGTTCGTTATGGCAACACCCGTGAGTTATGCCTAGGTCTTGAAGTGGTCATGCCTAATGGTGACATTCTGAATAGTCTGCGCAGTTTGCGTAAAGACAACACTGGTTACGATTTGAGAGATTTGTTCATAGGCGCTGAAGGTAGTCTTGGCATCATCACCGCAGCAGTTATGAAACTTTTCCCTATTCCCGTTGCGCAATGGACTGCCTTGGTAGCAGTACCGAGCGCCGAAGCTGCTGTTGAATTATTAAATCGTTTTCAGTCCGGTGCTTCAGCTCAACTCACTGGTTTTGAAATGATGTCAGATGAAAGTTTGGCACTTTTAAAACATTACTACCCAGCATTGGCCAGTCCATTAGAAGGACCTAATCCTTATGAGGTATTAGTAGAAATCTCTGATTACGAAAG
>CAYFKY010000066.1:0-5461 GCA_964343915.1 uncultured Polynucleobacter sp.
GGTTTTCAGCGCCGAAGAATTGAGTGGTTTGGATTTAGAACAAGTGGAATCTTATTGGTATTGGCTTTTCCTTGGTCTCAAATTTATCCTCAGCAAGCTTGGCTAGCCATGGGGGATTGGGGGTTTGTTTGGCTGATTCCTGCAATACAAAATACTTCATTTAATTTTGCTGCCATTGAGATGATCACAACCATGCTGGCTTGGCTAGGAGCTGGCTTATGTATCAGCTTAACGATGAAATCAGCAGCCCCTAAACTAAAAGTACTATTGGCTTTGTTATTAATGACGATTATTTTTAAAGCTTTATTTTCTGGAATGCAGTTTGGTATTGATAAGAGTTTTTCTTGGTTAACAGCGCCAGCCTTTTGGGGGATGATTTTTTCTAGTATTTTGTTGGCGGGCCTCATTCAATTAAAAAGATCTTGGCAGTATGGGTTAGCAATTTTGTTTTTGGGGTTGATGATATTTTTGGTCAATGTATTCCCCAAAAATCCCTATTATTTGGTCACAATTCAAGAGTGGCGGCAGGGGCGCTTAATACATTTCAACCATTTAATGTCTTGGTTGGCATGGATATGGCCTATTGGCGCTGCTTTATCACTAGTAAAAGGCCTAAAAGCTAGGTCATCTATATAATTTTCAATATGAGCTATTACAAATACCACTTATTTTTTTGTTTGAACAAGCGTGAGAACGGCGATGACTGTTGTGCTGCACATAACGCTGTTGGATTGTTTGATTACGCAAAGCAGCGTTGCAAGGAGCTCTCCATCAATGGCGAAGGCAAGGTTCGAGTTAATAAGGCGGGTTGTTTAGATCGATGTGCACATGGACCCGTGATGGTTGTTTACCCAGAAGGTGTTTGGTACACGGCAGTTGATCAAACCGACATTGATGAAATTATTGACAGTCATTTCATTCATGGAAAAGTAGTTGAACGTTTAAAAATTGATTAATCAGTTGATAAGGTACTGAGTGAGTCGCACCATCAAAATTAATTTTCAGGGGCCTGTTGGCCTTATTGAGGCATCACTAGATTTGCCTGATGAGGTTAGGCATGCGCCAGGCAGTTATAAGCCCAGAGGAATTGCTTTGGTAGCCCATCCTCATCCTTTATTGGGTGGCACGATGGATAACAAGGTTGCGCAAACATTGGCACGTACATTTGCGCAACTTGGATATGTCACATTAAGACCTAACTTCCGAGGTGTGGGTGCTACCGAAGGTGTGCACGATGATGGCAAAGGAGAGGCTCAAGATCTTCTTGCTGTCATAGCATGGATGAAAGATCCATTTAGTTGGCAAGGCATTAAAGAATTAGATGGTCATGCATGGCCACAACTCGTTGAAGAGCTGCCTTTGGCGATGGCCGGTTTTTCATTTGGTAGTTACGTTAGCAGTTATGTGGTGAAAGAGTTAACTGAAAAGAACGAGGCGCCAGAACGATTGATTATGGTTGGATCTGCAACGAGTAAGTGGGATGTGGCTCCTGTGCCCAAAGATACGATTGTGATACATGGGGAGGTTGATGACGTTATCCCCTTAACTAGTGTGCTTGATTGGGCCAGACCTCAAGAACTCACAGTCCAAGTGATTCCTGGTGCGGATCATTTCTTCCATCGCAAATTGCATTGCATTAGAGATTTAATTGTTCGTGCATGGCATGGTCAACCAACACCAGTTAATGAAAATAAATGATGGATATTCCAGTCGAAGAATCTCTCATTAAATATCCTTGTCATTTTCCGATTAAGGTGATGGGTAAGGCTGTTGATGGGTATCAAGAAGCCATTGAAAAAGTGGTTTTGAACTTTGACCCAGAGTTTGATGTTGCGACCATTGAGCGTAGACCATCTAAAAATGGTAATTACCTAGGTTTAACAGTGACAGTTAGAGTGGTTAGTAGAGAGCAGTTAGATGAACTCTATCGCACCCTATCTACCCACCCAATGGTTAGTGTGGTCTTGTAAATAATGGAGATAGTAGTTCGCCATTTGGGGGTGCAGGAATATTTGCCCACTTATGAGGCAATGAAGTCTTTTACAGCCAATCGTACTGAGAAAACGCCTGATGAGATTTGGGTGTTACAACACCCGCCGACATACACGTTAGGCCAAGCTGGGGATCCCGCACATTTATTAAAGCCTGACACCAACATCCCTTTGGTGCCAATTGATCGTGGTGGGCAGATTACTTATCACGGTCCAGGTCAGGTGGTTGTTTATTTGTTACTAGACTTACGCCGCCGCCGTTTGTTTGTGAGGGATTTGGTCAACAGAATTGAGCAAGCCATTATTGATACATTGGCAGATTCGGGCGTGGTGGGCGTTAGAAAACCTGGCGCACCAGGAATTTACCTAGACCAAGCTAAGAATATTCCCACTGAATTTATTGGTGCAAAAATTGCGGCATTGGGCTTAAAAGTAACTAAGCAATGTTGTTATCATGGATTAGCTCTGAATGTGGCTATGGATTTGCAGCCGTTTGAGGCAATCAACCCTTGTGGTTACGCGGGTTTAAAGACAATTGATCTTCGTACCCTTGGGGTGAGCGACAATATCGATATTGTGGCGAAAAATATATTGAGCCATTTATCTCAACAATTAGAGGTGCGGTCATGACTAAGGCCTACGATCCAAATCAAAAGCAAAAATCTGCAGACAAAACATCACGCATACCTATCAAGATTGTGCCGATTGAAGAGGTGCTTAAAAAGCCAGATTGGATTAGAGTCAAGGCCGCTTCTGGCAACTCACGCTTCCATGAGATTAAGAAAATATTGCGCGAGAACCAGTTGGTCACCGTTTGTGAAGAGGCAAGCTGCCCTAATATTGGCGAGTGTTTTGGTAAGGGTACGGCAACATTCATGATCATGGGAGATAAATGTACGCGTCGCTGCCCATTTTGCGATGTGGGACATGGTCGCCCGGATCCATTGGACGTTGATGAGCCACTTAATTTAGCCAAAACAATTGCAGCACTAAAGTTATCTTATGTGGTGATCACAAGCGTAGACAGAGATGATTTACGTGATGGCGGTGCGCAGCACTTTGTTGATTGCATTACCAAAACTAATGAGCTCTCGCCAGAGACCAGAATCGAGGTGTTGGTACCTGATTTCCGTGGTCGCTTGGATAAAGCTTTAGATATTTTTGCGAATGGTTTGCCGCATGTCATGAATCACAATTTGGAGACTGTGCCTCGTTTGTATAAAGAAGCTCGCCCAGGTTCAGATTACATGCACTCATTAAAGTTGCTGAAAGACTTTAAAGAGCGTTATCCAGATGTGCCAACTAAGAGTGGTTTGATGGTGGGTTTGGGTGAGACTGATGAAGAAATCCTTGAGGTCATGAAGGATATGCGCGCTCACAATATTGATATGCTGACCATTGGACAGTATCTTGCTCCTTCAGGACATCATTTGCCTGTGCGTCGCTATGTGCACCCAGATACATTTGCCATGTTTGAAAAAGAAGCCTATGCAATGGGCTTCACACATGCTGCGGTTGGCGCAATGGTTCGTTCAAGTTACCATGCAGACCAACAGGCTCATAAGGCAGGCGTTGTTTAATTAAACAACAACCATGAAGTTGAAAAATCTCTAGCCATTGTCGGCTAAAGATTTTTCAATAACCTGATGGAATTCAGACCAATCAGGTTCTCCAACATAGCGCTTGATAATTTTTCCTTGTTTATTAATCACAAGGGTAGTTGGTGTTAGTTGGATCTTTCCAAAAGATTTGGCCGCACTTCCGTCTGAGTCCATCGCTACGATGAATGGTAGTTTTCTGGTTTCTGCAAAATTAACAACGTACATGGGTGGGTCATAAGACATGGCTAGAGCCATGAACTCTAGACCTTTGTTTTGATATTTATTGTAGGTTTCTACAAGTTGAGGCATTTCTTTAACGCAAGTTGTGCAACTTGTAGCCCAGAAATTAATGATGGTCACTTTGCCTTTGAAGTTATCTTGAGTAATGGTTTTGCCAGAAATTTCAGATACCTTAAAAGTTGGCATCACTTGCTGTGTATTTGATGAGCAGGCAATCAAGCTGCTAAATAAAGCAATTAATACAACTGAGAAAAACTGACGAATATTCATAAATACGCTCAAATTCATGGGAGTGGGCATAATCTTATTTTATGCAAATTACACATTCCATGTTGCTCAAATTATTAACTTCAATATTGATTAGCCTATCTTTAGTGGCTTGTACTCCATCTTTAGATTGGAGAACAGTGCGTTCTGATGATTTGTTGTATGAAGCCTTATATCCAGGCAAGCCTAGTAGAGCAGAAAAAACAATTGTTTTTAATGGTCAGAAATTAACCATGACCATGGAGGCTTCTCGGGTTAATGACACTTTATTTGCTGTGGGCGTTATCAATATTCCAACAACAACAAAATCAATTGATCTCAAAGCGCTAAAAGATTTTTTACAAAATGGGATGTTGAGTAATCTCAAGACAGAGCAAAAAATTACTCCAGCAACTATCAGTATTAAAACAGCTGGACAGCCTAGCTATGATTTGCCGGCACAAGAGTGGGTAATCCAAGGGATTGGTCCTGATGGGCAACAGCGATTATTAAGATTTAGAGTTGTTCAACGTAATTTGCCTGATGGGCAAATACAGATTTATCAGCAAAGTATTTTGCAAGTTATTAAAGGCAATACTCCAACAGAAAAAATATTGCGCTCTGATGAGCATGAAATGTTTTTTACGGGATTTAAGCCATATTAAAAGTAGATAACAAAAAACATATGACTAATCAGCCGAATTTACCAATGCGAGGAGCATGGGCACTAAGAGTGTTTGCTTGTTTTGCATTCGGCTATTTTTTGTCATATGCATTTAGATCTGTTAATGCTGTTATTGCTCCAGCGCTCATGCAGGATTTGAACATCAGCAATTCACAATTAGGTCTTTTATCTGCTGCATATTTCGTTGGCTTTTCTACCATGCAAATTCCACTGGGTGTGGCGCTTGATAAGTTTGGAGCCCGACGCACAGAAAGTGTTTTGCTACTGATTGCATTAATTGGTGCCATTACATTTGCTTATGCAGAGACTCTATTGGGTTTAACAGTAGGCAGATTGTTGATTGGTGTGGGGGTCTCGGCTTGCTTGATGGCATCTTTCACTGCATACCGCCGATGGTTTGCTATTGAGCAACAGGGCCAGTTGGCTTCTGCCATGTTGGTGTTTGGAACAATGGGTGCATTAGTCACAACTGTGCCGGTGCAATTAGCCTTACCCCACATAGGTTGGCGAGGCGTGTTTTGGGTAACAGCGTTATTGGTTGCTTTGAGTTTTATTGCGATCAGATTTGGTCTGCCAACATTTGATGACCATCCTAAATCTAACAATCAACAGACAGGCGATAAAGACAAACCATTTAGCTTAAAAGATATTTTGAAACATTCATTTTTTATCAGAATGTTGCCAATCGGTATTGTTAA
>CAYFKY010000067.1:0-5386 GCA_964343915.1 uncultured Polynucleobacter sp.
TTTGGATTTGAAGCAGATAAACATCCTGCATATTTAACGATGGCGTTGGGTGCTGGATCTGTTACTCCACTACAACTTGCTACTGGATATGGCGTATTTGCCAATGGCGGCTATCGAGTGGAGCCTTACCTGATTAGTAAAGTGATTGATGCAAAAGGCAATGTACTGTTTGAAGCAACACCATCCATTGCAGGCGATAGCAAATTAAAAGTATTGGATTCAAGAACTGCTTTTGTGATGGATAGTCTGTTACAAGAAGTGACTAAAACAGGTACTGCAGCATCATCTAGACCTGCTTTGGGTAGAAGTGATATTGCAGGCAAAACTGGAACAACCAATGAATCAATGGATGCTTGGTTTGCTGGATACAACCCGAATGTTGTTGCGGTGGCATGGATTGGCTTTGATAAACCTAAGAGCTTAGGTGATCGTGAAACAGGTGGTGGTCTCGCACTGCCAATGTGGATTCGTTACATGAAAACAGCACTTAGTGGAATGCCTGAATCAGGCAGAGCAGTTCCTCCTGGTGTTGTTCAACAAGATGGTGATTGGACCATTCCTGAGTTCACGCCATTCTTTGGTAAAACAACAGTGCTTGATTAATTAGGTGCGATACACCACTTGTAGTGGTGTTTTCGCTTGTTGCGTGGCCAATCTACTTAATTCAGAAAATAGTTCTGCGCCACTCTTGGTATCCAACCACAACGGTTGGGCTAAGGTACCAGCCCAGCGATAGTGAAATCCACCCTCTCTAGCTGCAACCCAAATTTCTTGTAAGGGGGCTTGGGTATTGACCACAATCACACTCTTATCTTCAAATTGAATATTCACAACATTGCCACCCTGACGGGCAATGTCTAAATCAAGATCGGTTTTCTGAAAAGCTTCTTCAAGCGACATTTCAATCGCTTTTAAGGTTTTCTCAGCAATAGCGTAAAAACTGCTATCAGTTAAAGTTTCTACAACTTGAGTAGTTTTGTTCATATTTTTGATATCCGCCATGCTATAGTCAGCGATCACTTTTAAACTAATGAATATGCGTTTTATTGTATCTAGGACTTGCCTTCTTTGCGCGACAATATCCCTGCTAGGTTGCGGGATACGTGGACCCCTCGTTCTTCCAAAGGTTCCACCGCCACCTGTTGCGCCTGAAAAGGCTGAGCCTACTGAGAAACAATGGCCTCCCGCCAAGGATTCAAAATGAGCTTAATTCCCTCACTCAATGGTTTTGGTATCAAAGATCAAGAATGGCACGCAGAAAATGTGCCATTGAGCGCTATTGCCAATCAATATGGCACACCTACTTACGTTTACAGCAAAAAAGCCTTAAGCGACGCATTTAACTCTTACGAGGCTGCCTGTGTTCGCTCCAATGGCGAAAGACGTGCGCGCGTTCATTACGCCATGAAAGCCAATAGCAATTTAGCTATCTTGAATTTATTTGCAAAATTAGGCGCCGGCTTTGATATCGTTAGTGCAGGAGAGCTGGCTCGCGTATTGGCTGCCGGAGGCTCTGCCAATAAAGTTGTGTTTTCTGGCGTTGGCAAAAGTACTCAAGAAATGACTGCTGCTCTCAAAGCGGGCGTTAAATGCTTTAACTTGGAATCTATTCCTGAATTAACTCGTTTAAATTCTGTTGCTGGCAGCTTAGGCCTTAAAGCTCCTATTTCTTTACGCGTTAATCCAGACGTTGATCCCAAGACACACCCCTACATCTCTACAGGTTTAAAAGGCAATAAATTTGGTATTGCCTATGATGATGTGATCAAGACATATCAAGAGGCAGCGAAAATGCCTCACTGCGAGATTGTTGGTATCGATTGCCATATTGGCTCACAAATCACAGAAATCAGTCCCTACATGGATGCGCTTGATCGCGTTTTAGACTTGATCAAGCAATTAGATGCCAGTGGCATCAAGATTCATCACCTAGATATTGGTGGCGGCTTAGGCATTAGCTATACAAATGAGACTCCACCTGCCATTACAGAGTTTGCCAATACATTGCTCAATCACATTGAGTCAAAGGGTTTTGGTCACCTAGAGGTTCTTTTTGAGCCAGGTAGATCTTTGGTAGGTAATGCAGGTTTACTGTTAACCACCATTGAATATTTAAAACCGGGCGAAACAAAAAACTTTTGTATCGTGGATGCCGCTATGAACGATTTAATGCGTCCCGCTATGTATGAGGCATTCCACGCCATTGTTCCTGTTAAATTAAATAGCAAAGCGCCTAGTGTTACCTATGACATCGTTGGCCCCATTTGCGAATCAGGTGATTGGCTAGGTAGAGATCGCTCTTTAGCAGTTGAGCCTGGCGACCAACTGGCAATTCTTTCTGCGGGTGCCTATGGATTTACGATGAGCTCTAACTACAACACCAGGGGTAGAGCCGCAGAAGTAATGGTAGATGGCACACAAGTACATCTAATCCGCGAGCGAGAAACGATTGAAAGTTTATTTGCTAACGAAAAGGTTTTGCCAGCGTAATTAAAAGCAAAACCTTTTCAGATGAATGCTGTTCTGTATTACAAAGTGCCGTAGCTATGTAAGCCTGATAAGAACATATTGACACCAATAAAGGCAAAGGTGGTCACTAATAGACCAACCACTGCCCACCAAGCAGCAACAAGTCCACGCAAGCCTTTCATTAAGCGCATGTGTAACCAAGCGGCGTAATTCAGCCAAACAATCAATGCCCAGGTTTCTTTAGGGTCCCAACTCCAATAGCCACCCCATGCTTCTGCTGCCCATAAGGCGCCCAAAATAGTTGCAATCGTGAAGAAGGCAAAGCCAACTGCGATGGCCTTGTACATCACATCATCCAACAGCTCAAGGCTAGGCAAACGATCAGCCAAGATGTTTTTACTCTTGAGCAAATAAGCAATACCAATCATTGCAGCAAGTGCAAATGTGCCATAACCAATGAAGTTGGCAGGCACGTGTATTTTCATCCACCAACTTTGTAAAGCAGGCACCAATGGTTGGATCTGATGAGCATCACGCGCAACGCTGTACCAAAGAATAAAACCTACAGCTGCAGCAATAATCCACAAAACAAATGAACCCAACACCAGCGATTGATAGCGAGCCTCATAGTACAGATGAAATAAAGCCGTGATCAAACAGAACAAAATGAATACTTCGTACAAGTTAGAAATTGGAATGTGTCCAATGTCTACACCCATCAAATACGATTCATACCAACGCACTAGCATTCCTGTTAAGCCAATATAAACAGCTGCCCAACAAAGCTTAGAGGCTGCAGGACCCATCGACGTCGAACGAAATGCCAGCATTAACGTGTAAAACAATGTACTAAGCGTAAAGAACACACTCATCCACAAAATAGCTGACTGACTAGAGAGCATGTACTTTAAAAAGAATGCTTGCTCTGCTCTAGCTAACGAACCACCTTCGGGAGTTTGATAAAAATAAATCGCCACAAAACTTAATATGGTTGATACAACCATTAAATTTCTAATAGGCGCCCAAGCCCAACCCAAAATTGCTAATACAGGAACTGAGGCAAACAAGATGGCTTGCTCATAAGCATCCATGTGCTCTGAAAAACGCATCTCAGCAAAAATAGCCCCAGCAACTAATGCAGCCGCAAAGATGTAATCAATCAGCTTTAGCGCCTTAAAGATCCCAAAGAAATTTTGCTTAAGGGATTGCGCCCAACCACCTTGAACATGACTAATGTATTTAGTTTCCATTATTTAAAGTCTTTCTGATACTTTTGGAATTCTTTCTCAAAATCGAGAGTTTTGCGCGAAGTTGACATGGCAAAAAGGTTATTACCGTTTGCCAAACTTCTCACCCAAATTCTGCGCTCTGGTAAATAGAACATCGCAAAGATACCCAGCACAAGGAATAGGCAACCCAAATAAACCATGTTTTTACCTGGCGACTTAGTTACTTGGAAGACGCTGGCTTTGACTTCTGTGAAATCATCCAACTGAAAACTTAGTGGAGCTGGATAAAAATTAACATCAGACAAAGCAGAAGTAGCCGCCTGAATATAGCGCTGACTTTCTTCATTGTTTTTAGCGGGTGGCAAACCTAACTGACCCCTGGCTTCTTGCCACAACTCCCAAATAACGCCATTAAGTACCTTTAGCACCACCTCTGCAGCTTTTTGCTGCTCTGCCTCTGGCACTGCCTTATCAATGAATCCACCCAATGCTGCAAATCCACCTGGTGTAATTCCAGCCTCTTTCGCTTGATCAGCGGCAAACTTGGTTGCGCCAGCAAATAACTCGATTGATCTGCTACCGCTTTCTTTTAACTGAGCAATCATTTGAGGAGAACCAGAGAATCCTGGTTGCTGCCCAATCGCATTGGCAAAACGTTGTACCGCTCTTTGTCGCGCCCCGGCATCTTGCAAAAGGCTTCTTAGCGTTAGCCACTCATTCAAAGATAAATTAGCGTCAGCTGGTATACGCAAATATCTAAATTCTTGAGCTGAGCTTTCGCGCACACCTAACAAAAACATCGGAATACCATCGATTGATAACGGCTGCATGTAATTACTGTACTCACGAGCCTGACCAGCAGTGTCACGTAATTTGTATTGCACAGATGGCCCTACGTTTCTCAACTCTGTTGGCTTGCTGGTTTTAGCACCAGAGCCTAAGCGATCATTCAAAGTCTTTGCCAAACCAAGATCATCAGATTTTTTGGCAACACCTCTAGCATCTACCTGACCAGATGCATTAGAGATATTTTCCACGTTGGTTGGTCTAAAACCAGTGAACTCTAATGTGTATGAAGTACCGTCACTTGATTTAAGTACAGTGCTTTGACCAACCTCTCCGTTAATGATGAAGCTTGATTTAACTGAGTTAGCAGGTCCATGCATAGGATATGCACGTAACTTTAATTTTGAACCACCATCTTCAAAGCTAGATTGATAAATCGCAACACCGCGATGAATCATTGGCTCATTGACTTTAATTTTTGCTTCAGTTTCTTTACCAGTATCTAAGTCTTTAATGACAACTTCACTCATAAAGAGCTTAGGCATTCCAGTGCTGTAATACTCAACATGAAACTTCTTTAAAGCAACAGAGAACGGCAACTCTTGAATAATGCTGCC
This sequence comes from uncultured Polynucleobacter sp., assembly GCA_964343915.1. Lineage (GTDB taxonomy): Bacteria > Pseudomonadota > Gammaproteobacteria > Burkholderiales > Burkholderiaceae > Polynucleobacter. The sequence goes on from CAYFKY010000067.1 coordinate 5,102, forward strand.
GTTAGTTGCATTTAAAAGAGCCGTTGTACTCACTTGCCCTTCTGGCACAAAAATATTTGCTCTGTAACTTGGATTGGCAGCACTCAATTTGTGATTACTGGGGATGTCTGCAATCAACATGCCTTGTGTGCTTGGCGGTAAAACGCTTTTTCCACCAAACCAAATTTGCCCTTTGGTAAATAGATCTCCATCTAACAACCCACCCAAGCAAATCAAAACAATTGCACTATGAGCAAAGATGTAACCCCATTTATTAGCGGCACCTTTCTTTGCCACCACCTTCGA
>CAYFKY010000068.1:0-1789 GCA_964343915.1 uncultured Polynucleobacter sp.
TAAAAGAGCTAGCGATTGGAAGGTTATAGCTAATTTATTACCTTATTTATGGGCATTTAAGTGGCGAGTTGGTCTGGCATTAACATGTTTGATTGCTGCTAAAGTTGCTAATCTTGGGGTGCCAATTTTGCTCAAAGCGCTCATTGATGCAATGAGCGTTCCATTGGGAGTTGAGGCTGTGTTGGTTGTGCCAGTCTCGTTGATACTGGCGTATGGGCTATTGCGACTATCTGCTTCTGTATTTACGGAGCTAAGAGAGTTATTGTTTTCTAGAGTCACAGAGAGTGCTGTGCGTACTGTGGCGCTTCAAGTATTTGAGCATCTACATGCCTTATCTTTGAGATTTCATTTGTCACGTCAAACTGGCGGCATGACTCGTGACATCGAGCGTGGCACAAGGGGTATTCAGTCTCTTATTTCTTACTCGTTGTATAGCATTATTCCGACGATTGTTGAGTTATGTTTGGTATTGGGTTACTTCATATGGGCATATAACTATTTATTTGCGGTTATTACGCTCATAGCGCTAGTTTTGTATGTGATTTACACCATTGTTGTGACTGAGTGGCGTACTCAATATAGAAGGAAAATGAATGAACTAGATTCAAAGGCAAATCAGAGAGCAATTGATTCTCTAATTAACTTTGAAACGGTTAAATATTTTGGTAACGAGCAATATGAATCAAAAAGATACGATGAGAATTTACATCGATATCGAGAGGCTGCGATTAAGTCGCAGCGTTCATTGGCCCTATTAAATGCTGGTCAGCAGACCATTATTGCAATTGGTTTAATCCTGATACTTTGGCTGGCAACTCAGGGAGTATCAGATGGTGTGATGACCTTGGGTGATTTGGTGTTGGTTAATGTATTGATGATTCAACTTTATATCCCTCTAAATTTCTTAGGCGTTATTTATAGGGAGATCAAGCAAGCCCTAACAGATATGGATCGCATGTTCAGTTTGCTAGGCACTAATCAAGAAATTGCTGATGACCCAAATGCTAAAGATTTATCAATTTCTAATCAATCATTAGGACCAAGAGTTGTATTTGATCGGGTGTCATTTGCTTATGAGCCCGCCAGGGAAATCATAAAAAATATTAGTTTTGAAATTTCTCCCGGTCAGACAACAGCCGTGGTTGGGCATAGTGGTGCAGGTAAAAGTACCTTGGCTAGATTGCTATTTCGTTTTTATGATGTAACAGATGGTGTTATTAGATTAGATCATCAGAATATAAAAAATGTGACACAAAAAAGCTTGAGGCAGGCAATCGGTATCGTTCCTCAGGACACAGTTTTATTCAATGACACGGTGGCATACAACATTGCTTACGGTCGCCCCGGGGCAACTCAAGAGCAGGTTGAGTCAGCTGCTCGCTTAGCTCAGATACATGAATTTATTATGTCTTTGCCTGATGGTTATCAGACGACTGTTGGTGAGCGTGGATTAAAGTTGTCTGGCGGCGAAAAGCAAAGAGTAGCTATTGCTAGAACTTTATTAAAGAACCCATCGCTATTGATTTTTGATGAAGCAACTTCTGCACTTGATTCTGAGACAGAAAGAGCCATTCAGAAGGAATTAATTGCATTGGCTCAGAATAGGTCAACACTAATCATTGCTCACAGATTGTCTACGATTATTCATGCTCAGCAAATTTTGGTGATGGATGATGGTTGCATTATTGAGAAAGGTACCCATGAGGAATTGTTGGCTCATGGAGGTCGTTATGCTGAAATGTGGCGAGTGCAGCAATCTCAAATCGAGCTAATATCCTGATATGGCAAT
>CAYFKY010000068.1:1889-5208 GCA_964343915.1 uncultured Polynucleobacter sp.
GTTCCAGATGAGTCTGGCATGAGGGCGGCACAAGAGACTCTAGAGTTAGTTAAAACATTGCAGCCGGGCGATCATTTGATTGCGCTCATATCAGGTGGCGGCTCTAGTTTGTTAACGCTGCCTGCAGATGGTTTAAGTATTGAAGATTTGAGATTAACAACGCAAGCACTACTCAGATCTGGCGCGCCTATAGGTCAAATGAATATTGTCCGTAAGCATTTGTCTGCGATCTTGGGTGGGCATATGGCTAGAGAGGCAGTTGCACGTGGAGCCAAGATCGATGCGTTTTTAATTTCTGATGTGACAGGTGATCATCCATCTAGTATTGCTAGTGGACCTTGCGCCCCAGATGACTCAACATTTGGGGATGCAATACAAATTTTGAAAGACTATGGGTTATTGGAAGGCCAGTTACCTGCAGCTGTTGTTAAGTATTTAAAAGATGGCCTGAGCGGAGCGCACCCAGAAACACCAAAGTCAAATGATCCGATTTTTAAGCAGAGTAATAACCATTTAATTGCTACAGCACACGCTTGCCTGGAAGTTGCTGCTAAATATTGTGAGTCAAAAGGTGTTCAGCCTGTTATTTTGGGCGATACCGTGATGGGTGAGGCTAAGGATGTGGCATTGATGCAAGCATCGATTGCTAGAGAAATATATTTGTACGACAAGCCATTTAAGAAGCCAGTGGCTTTATTGTCTGGAGGTGAGTGTACCGTGACGATTCCACCGGGCGTTAAGGGGCGTGGCGGGCGTTGTAGTGAGTTTTTGTTGGCGCTATTTGCAGCCACTGAAGATTTAAAAAACTTGTCAGCATTGGCTGCAGATACAGATGGTATCGATGGCAGTGAGGATAATGCGGGTGCTTGGTTTGTATCTGAGTTTAGGGATGCTAAAAAACCACAACATCTTTTTACGAGAGATTGTTTAAGTAATCATGATAGTTATGGGTTTTTTAAAGCAATGAATGCTTTACTTCACACTGGTCCTACATTGACTAATGTGAATGATTTTCGAATATTGCTAATTAATAGTGAAAGTTGATTAATGAGTTCTGTAAATACGCTTGAAATTTGTTTGCCGGATGATTGGCATTTACATGTGAGAGATGGTGAGTTTTTGCCTGATTTATTAAGGCACACAGCTAGTCAGTTTGGTCGAGCAATCATCATGCCTAATTTGAAGCCGCCTGTTACTAATGCCGACATGGCTATTGCTTACAAAACTCGCATTTTGAATGCTTTGCCACCAGGCTCAAATTTTGAACCTTTGATGGTTTTGTATTTGACCGATAACACCAGTGCTGATGATGTGAAACGTGCGAAGGAAGTTGGCGTGGTTGGCTTTAAGTTATACCCTGCTGGAGCCACAACAAATAGTGATGCAGGTGTCACAGATATTAAAAAATGTGCAGATGCTTTAGATGCAATGTCTGATTGTGGCATGCCACTGTTGGTGCATGGTGAAGTGACTCATTCTGAGATAGATGTGTTTGATAGAGAGGCTGTTTTTATTGATCAAGTATTGGAGCCTTTGCGTGCAAGACATCCTGGGTTGAAAGTGGTTTTTGAACATATCACCACCAAACAGGCAGCCCAGTATGTTGAGTCAGCAGACACCACGAGGTTTGGTGCGATTGCTGCAACAATCACGCCACAACACATGCTCTACAACCGCAATGCCATATTCACAGGCGGCATCAGACCTCACTACTATTGCCTACCAATTTTAAAGAGAGAAGAGCATCGCCAAGAGTTGGTGCGAGTTGCGATTTCTGGCAACCCCAGATTCTTTTTGGGAACCGATAGCGCGCCTCATTTGAAAGGCACAAAAGAAAATGCATGTGGTTGTGCTGGTTGTTATACGGCTTGGCATGCAATGCCTTTGTATGCAGAAGTATTTGATGCTGCTAATGCATTAAGTCGTTTAGAGGGGTTTGCAAGCCAATTTGGGCCAGATTTTTATGGCTTACCAAGAAATACTGCCAAATTAACTTTGCGTCGCGAAACTCAGCAAATACCGAACGAATTCCCTATGGGCAACGGTACGGTCGTGCCATTGCGTGCTGGCGAAACGATTGCCTGGTCAATAGTCGGTTAGACTAGAGGCGCAGAGTCGGTAAGGCAATCGCTGCTTTGGTAACAAAGGAGAGGAAAGTCCGGACTCCATAGGACAGGGTGATGGCTAACGGCCATCCACGGTGACGTGAGGAATAGGGCCACAGAGACGAGCGTATTTAGTTACGGTGAAACGCGGTAACCTCCACCCGGAGCAATCCCAAATAGGCAAGCGTTGAGGCGGTCCGCTGAGCTTGCGGGTAGGGAGCTTGAGTTCACTGGCAACAGTGAAACTAGATGAATGATTGCCCCTTTACGAAAGTATGGACGACAGAATCCGGCTTAATAGCCGGCTCTGCACTTTTTTATAGTTCTACAATTTCAATGCTGTGGGTAATTTCAGCAGTTTTGCCCAGCATGATGGTAGCTGAGCAGTATTTGTCATGAGATAAGGCAACAGCCTTCTCTACACGGCTTAAATCGAGATTTTTGCCTGTTACGGTAAATTTCATATGAATTTTTGTGAAGATTTTTGGATCTTCGCTAGCCCGTTCCGCCTCTAAACTTACCTGGCAGTCGTGAATATCTTGTCTAGCTCGTTTTAAGATCATCACAACATCAAAACAAGTACATCCACCAGCCCCAACTAACATCATTTCCATAGGCCGTGGAGCCAGGTTTCTACCCCCTGCTTCAGGTGCGCCATCCATATTGACTAGGTGTCCGCTGCCAGTTTCGGCGCTGAATGCCATCCCATCTTTTCCTAGCCATTTGATCGTTGCTTGCATGTTTTCCTCAAATTTTGAACTTAACAAATAAGCCTCATCATAAGGCTTTTGACTTAGACAAAACAAAAAATAGTCAATAAAAACAACAACTTTCTTGCATATTTGATATGCGTAGCTATAATTTTCACATTGAATTAACTAATTTTTGGGATTTTAGCTAATTCTCAGTTTGTCTCCTCCACCCTCCAAAAAGGTGGATTTCAGCCCAGGAAGTGTTTCCTGGGCTTTTTTTTGCTACAATAGAAGGCTTTCCCAGTTTGCCCATGGGAAAAGTGATGTGCCAACTGTTCATTTGAACTGCGAGCCTGCAAACATAAGCGGAGCCAAAGGAATGATGTAATGGTTGTTTTGATAGGGCTTAACAATTTAAGGTAATCATGAAAACTTTCTCAGCAAAACCGCATGAGGTGAAGCGTGAGTGGTTCGTGATTGACGCTACGGACAAAGTCCTCGGTCGTGTCGCCAGTGAAGTGG
>CAYFKY010000069.1:0-5207 GCA_964343915.1 uncultured Polynucleobacter sp.
AAGAGGCTAAACAGATGCTTGGCCGCGTTCCAGGCAATATTGAAGCAATTCGCCCCATGAAAGACGGTGTTATTGCTGATTTCACCGTTACAGAACAAATGCTTAAGCAATTTATCAAAATGGTTCATGAGACCAAATTACTTAAGCCTAGCCCTAGAATCATTATTTGCGTACCTTGCGGCTCCACCCAGGTTGAAAGACGTGCGATTCGTGAATCAGCACTGGGTGCTGGTGCATCTCAGGTATATCTGATCGAAGAGCCTATGGCCGCAGCTATTGGCGCTGGATTGCCAGTTTCTGAGGCTTCAGGCTCAATGGTTGTTGACATCGGCGGCGGCACAACAGAAGTTGGCGTAATGTCGCTTGGCGGCATGGTTTACAAGGGATCTATTCGCGTTGGTGGTGACAAATTTGATGAGGCCATCATCAACTATATCCGCCGCAATTACGGCATGCTAATTGGCGAACAAACATCTGAAGCGATCAAAAAGACCATTGGATCAGCTTTCCCAGGTGCAGAAGTAAAAGATATGGAAATCCGTGGTCGTAACTTATCCGAAGGCATTCCTAGAAGCTTTACAGTTACCAGCAATGAAATTTTAGAAGCGCTGACTGATCCTCTCAATCAAATTGTGACTGCTGTTAAGGTTGCCTTGGAGCAAACACCTCCTGAACTTGCATCAGATATCGCCGATCGTGGCATGATGCTAACGGGCGGCGGCGCTTTATTGAGAGATTTAGACCGTTTATTGCTTGAAGAAACTGGCTTGCCAGTTCATGTGGCAGAGGACCCTCTTACCTGCGTTGCAAGAGGTTCAGGAATGGCTTTAGAGCGCATGGATAAACTGGGCGGCGTATTCTCCCAAGAATAAACCCCCTAAGCAGCTACTGGGATTTAATTGCAGCTTAGCCCACCACCACTATTCAAACAAGGCACGCCAGCTTTAATAAAGCTGGCGGTTTGCCTTTTGCTTAGCCTGATTTTGATGGTGGCAGACTATCAATTCAAAACGATGGGGACTGCCAGGTCTATTGCCAGTTATTTATTAACGCCACTCGAAACAATCATGCTTGCCCCAAGGGATATGCTCATAGCAAGCTATGACTACCTAACCACCAAAGGTTCCTTAGAGCAAGAAAATGAAGCGCTAACTAAGCGTGTTGCCGAATTAACCTTGCTGGCCAATCAATCAGAATTATTCATGTCAGAAAATGCTCAGTTAAGAAAGTTAATTGGCATACAAGAACAAGCTCGCTTCAAGATATTAATTAGCCAAATTCTTTACAGTCCCAATAACCCTCTTTCACAACGTGTTGTGATTGATAGGGGAGCAAGCAGCAATATCAATCCTGGCCAAGCCGTTGCGGATCACCAAGGCATTGTCGGGCAGGTCGTTCGAGTAATGGAAAACAAATCTGAAGTGGCCTTATTAGATGATCGCGACATGATTATTCCTATTCAGATTGCTAGAAATGGACTGAGGGGCGCCTTACATGGCAACGGCAGAGGTAGGCCTCTAGAGCTTAGGCACATGGCCGCAGTAAGTGACATACAAGTCGGTGACGTTCTAATGACTTCTGGCATTGATGGAATCTATCCACCGGGTTTTGCAGTAGCAACTGTCGATAAAATTGATCGCAATGTGGATAAAAATTTTGCTCACATTTATTGCTCGCCCGTTGGCGGAGTAAATCGCTTTCGTCATGTGATGATTCTTTTTTATGATGCAGGTTTTGGTCCCAGACCAGACCCATCAAAATCAATTAAACCAGCAGAAAATAAATCTAACCGCTTATACCGAGGCAAGCCATGATTGAAAGCGGCTACATTCTTCGACCTGCCAATCCTTTATTTATAGGCTTTAGCTTATTTACAGCTCTCATGCTGAACTTCTTACCTCTGGGCAACGCTCCCTGGGTGCCAGACTGGCTATTGATTTGCATGGTCTTTTGGACCATTTACCAACCTCGCAGAGTAGGTGTGGTTTGGGCCTTCTCATTGGGTCTCATCATGGATGTTCATAACGGCAGCCTATTAGGCCAGCATGCATTCATGTACCCAATCATCGCCTTCTTCGGAATCTACTGGCAAAGGCGTGTCTTAGGTTTTGCAAGAGTTCAACAAGCCTTGCATCTTTTCCCATTATTTTTTGCTGCCTCTATCTGGCCAATCTTAATTAGATGGATTACATCTGACGAGTTACCGCTGTGGGCATGGACAAGTTTATTCTCAGGATTTATTGACGCATTGCTTTGGCCAGTCGCCGTATGGATTTTGTTAGCTCCTCAAAGACGACCAACCGATGTTGATTTAAATCGTCCGATATAGAAGTCAAATGAAAAGATTTGGCAAATCCCAACCGACCGTCAAGTCTTTCCAAGACAGACTTGGCATTGCCATGCTGTTTGTTTTGGTCTGTTTCTCATTACTACTACTGCGTTTTATTTGGCTTCAAGTAGTCACGCACCATCGCCATTCTGTAGCGGCTGAAAATAATCGCATAGCCCTAGTGCCTGTACCAGCCAATCGCGGCTTAATTACAGATCGCAACGGTATTGTTATTGCTCGCAACTACTCTGCTTACACTTTAGAAATTACACCATCTCAAATAGAAACTAGCCTTAATGATCTGCTCGATGAATTATCTAATGTTATAGATATACAACCGAAAGATCGACGCAATTTTCTAAAGTTAGCCAGCGAATCTAAAACATTTGATTCATTTCCAGTTAGAACCTTATTAAGTGATGTAGAAGTTGCTAGATTTACAGCACAACGCTTTAGATTTCCTGGGGTTGAAATTAGAGCGCGCCTCTTCAGGCAATACCCTTATGGTGAATTAGCGTCTCATCTAATTGGCTACATTGGGCGCGTCTCACAAAAAGATCGCGAAAAATTAATTGCCGAACTAGACTCTAGTAAAAGCTTGGATGAAGATTGGGCACAAAGAAAAAATATCAATCTGCTTGGCATGCCTTACATTGGAAAAATTGGTGTAGAGCAAAGTTATGAATATGCCCTAAGAGGCTCACCTGGTTTTGAGCAAGTAGAAATTACTGCTGGAGGGCGCGCAGTTAGAACCCTTTCAACATCATCATCTACTCCAGGCAAAAATCTCGTTTTATCAGTTGATATCAAGTTACAAGCACTGGTTGAAGAACTGTATGGCAAACGTCGCGGTGCGTTTGTGGCAATTGAGCCAGAAACAGGTGACATTCTTGCGTTCGTTTCCAAACCCAATTTCAACCCAAATGACTTTGTAGAGGGAATTGATGCGGGCACGTGGAAAGCTCTTAATGAGTCTTTGGAAAAACCCCTTTACAACAGACCTCTAAAAGGGATCTACCCGCCAGGTTCTACATACAAACCATTCATGGCGTTAGCAGCTCTTGAAACTGGTAAAAGAACTCCAAGCCAATCTATTTCAGATCCCGGTTTTTTTACTTTTGGCAATCACACCTTCAGAGATGACAAGGTTGGCGGTCACGGTAGCGTTGATATGGCTAAATCGATTGTTGAGTCATGCGATACCTATTACTATCACCTGGCTAGGGATATGGGCGTGAACATGATGCATGACTTTATGAAGCCCCTTGGATTTGGCCAAATCACAGGGATTGATCTCGAAGGTGAAGTTCGTGGCATCTTGCCATCTACAGCTTGGAAAGAACGTTCATTTAAAAAACCTGAACAACAAAAATGGTTCGAGGGAGAAACTATTTCTCTTGGAATTGGACAGGGATACAACAGCTTTAGTATTTTGCAGTTGGCACATGCCACAGCAAACCTCGCTAACCAAGGTGTTGTTATGAAGCCGCACCTTGTAAAGTCAATCGAGGATCCAATTAGTAAAGAACGTACTCTCACAACCCCTAAGGAAAGTTATAGGATTCCACTTAAAAAAGAAAATATTGATGTCATTACAAATGCAATGCTTGACGTTAATAGATTTGGCACATCAGCTGCCGCTTTTAAGGGCGCCTCATACAATGCTGCCGGCAAAACTGGTACAGCCCAAGTATTTAGCTTAAATTCAAAGTCATACAGTCATGGCAGCACTCCAGAATTTTTACGTGATCACGCTTTATATATTGTCTTTGCGCCAGCTGAAAAACCAAAAATTGCTATTGCTATGGTGGTAGAAAATGCTGGATTTGGCGCTGCACAAGCCGCTCCAATTGCGCGCAAAGCTCTTGATTACTACATTGAAGGTCGTTGGCCTAAGGAGATTCCTGAGTGGAAAAACGCTCCTTAATTAGCCGCATAGATTTTTTATGGTCAGGCTTAGATAAAACTCTTGGCTTATTAGTCCTTGGTCTAGTGGCTATTAGCATGGTCACATTCATTTCTGCGAGTAGCGGCACGCCCGTCAAGTTTATCGACCAACTTCGCAATTTAGGTTTGGCCTATTCTGTGATGTTGTTAGTTTCTAAGATTCCTCCTAAGTGGCTAGAAAAATCTGCCGTATGGATTTACAGCCTAGGCATAGCATTACTGCTGGCTGTAGCAGCTTTTGGCTTAATCAAAAAAGGGGCACGTCGCTGGGTCAACATTGGGGTTGTGATTCAGCCATCTGAAATCATGAAAATTGCTATGCCGCTGATGCTGGCTTGGTATTTCCAGCGTCGGGAAGGTGTTCTTAAAAATTGGGACTATGCTGTTGCAGTTCTTTTGCTTGCTCTACCAGTGGCGTTGATTGCTCGTCAACCGGATCTTGGAACAGCACTTTTAGTTGTGGCTGCAGGGCTATACGTCATCATATTAGCTGGATTTCCTTGGAAGTACATCATTCCCGTCGTTGCATTAGGAACATTTTGTATCTTATTAATTATTATTTTCGGATCATATATTTGTGATCCTCAACTAGCTTGGCCAATCTTGCATGACTATCAAAAACATCGTATTTGCACGTTGCTAGACCCAAGCACTGACCCATTAGGTAAGGGCTTTCACACAATCCAATCTGTCATAGCAATTGGATCGGGTGGCATCTTTGGCAAAGGCTGGTTAAACGGCACGCAAGCTCATCTAGAATTTATCCCAGAAAAGCATACCGATTTTATTTTCGCCGTTTTTTCTGAAGAGTTCGGATTAATCGGTAATGTGGTTTTATTAGCTTTGTTTGCAGCCTTAATACAGAGAGGCTTTGCTATAGCATCCAATGCACCGACATTATTCACAAGGCTCTTAGGTGGCTCAATCACCC
>CAYFKY010000070.1:0-5149 GCA_964343915.1 uncultured Polynucleobacter sp.
ACCTGTTAGGAACTTCGCCATAAACATGCTTAGCAAACTCTTTAAGAGCGGAAGCTAATGGGGCATGAGCAATGATTAGTATTCCAGCCATATTAATTTAATTTTTTTTCTAAACTCTTTAACCACTGAGCAGCAACATCATGCCCAGTTTGATTGGTAATTTCCACAAAACAAGTTGGACTTGTAACATTGATTTCAGTTAGGTAACTACCAATAAAATCTAAGCCCACCAAATGTAATCCTCGTCTTGCTAATTGTGACCCAATTTGATGAGCGATATCAAATTCTTTTTGCGTTAATTTTTGTGCAACCCCTTTGCCACCAGCAGCCAAATTACCCCTGACCTCACCACCTTGAGGAATTCTTGCCAAAGAATATGGCACTGGCTCACCATCAATGACCAAGACTCGCTTATCACCCTCAACAATCTCAGGGATAAACTTTTGCACCATCAATGCTTTGGCGCCATTCTGACCAAGAGTCTCAACAATGCTTGCAAGATTCAAGCCATCTGCCTTAACTCTAAAGACACCCATGCCACCCATACCATCTAATGGTTTGATGATGATGTCTTGGTGCAACTGATGAAACTCCCTAATATCAACCAACTCTCTACTAATAATCGTTGGCGGTGCAAACTCTAAAAACTCTAATAAAGATAGCTTTTCAGAATGGTTTCTGAGAGCTTCAGGGCTATTAAAAACTTTAGCGCCTTCCAAACACGCTGCAGATAAAAACCAAGTTGCGGTTACATATGCTAAATCAAAAGGCGGATCCTTACGCATCACTACAGCATCAAAATCTGCCAAACGTTTAGTAGCAGTTTCTAAAGTCACAAACCAATCATTACCACCACGGTTTACGTCAATATGCGAACACGCAGCTTTAATAGATGATGCAACACTTTTGATGTCATGAGTATGACAATGCCAAACCTGATGACCTGCTTTTTGGCAGGCATCCATCATAGCCAAAGTACTATCTTTTTCAATTGCAAATTCAATTAATGGATCGGCAACAAATAGTATTTTTCTCATTAATTCTCAGCCTCAGGATCCGTGCGCTCCAACTCAAGTGATGCTGCTAAGAGCGCCAATCTGGCGACCACACCATACAAATAGAATCTATTGGGCACCGCTACACCTGGCTTAGCAGCAACATCTGGTATTGAGTTGTGCTCAAAGGCCAAAGGTACAAAGTGCATACCAGGCGCATTGAGATTTTCATCAACACCACGACCTGTGTGTACTCTATAAAAACCACCAACCACGTATCTATCCATCATGTAGACAACAGGTTCTGCCACAGCCTCATTGATTTTTTCAAAGGTATAGACACCTTCTTGTACGAGCACATCGGCAACTTCTAAACCTTCTTTGACAACACTCATTTTGTTGCGCTCTTTACGGTTTAGATCTTTTACCTCGCTGGCATCTTTGACCGTCATGATGCCCATGCCATAAGTACCAGCGTCCGCCTTAACAATCACATATGGTTTTTCTTTAATGCCGTACTCACGGTATTTACGAGCAATTTTTTTCAAGATGCTGTCTACGCTCTCTTGCAAACACTCCTCGCCAACACGTTCATGAAAATTAATGCCATTACATTTAGTAAAGAATGGATTAATCATCCAAGGATCGATATCGATGACCTTCGCGAATTTTTTCGCCACATCATCATAGGCATCAAAATGATTTGATTTACGGCGCACCGCCCAACCAGCATGCAATGGTGGCAACAAATACTGTTCGTATAAGTTTTCTAATATTGGCGGAATACCACCCGATAGATCATTATTCAAAAGAATCGTACAAGGATCAAAATCTTTTAACCCTAAACGGCGCCCTTTCATACCGATTCTAGATAGTGGCTCCAAAATTAATCTTTGACCATCTGGCAAATCAATTGGTGTCGCTTTTGTAATTTCATCAGATAGCGTTCCTAAGCGAACATTTAATCCAGTTTGGCGCAGGATCGATGCTAAACGCGCTACGTTTTGCAAATAAAACATGTTGCGCGTATGGCGCTCTGGTATTAACAATAAATTTTTAGCGTCTGGGCAGATTTTTTCAATCGACGCCATGGCTGCTTGCACAGCCAAAGGCAACATTTCTGGCGATAGATTATTAAATCCGCCAGGAAATAAATTGGTATCAACAGGAGCTAACTTAAAGCCTGCATTTCTAAGATCAACAGAGCAGTAGAAAGGGGGCGTGTGCTCTTGCCACTCGAGCCTAAACCAACGCTCGATAGCAGGCGTAGCTTCTAAAACCTTTTGCTCTAATTCGAGCAAAGGACCATTCAGGGCAGTAATTAGATGTGGGACCATATTGTCATTCTAAGACAGATAAAAAAAGAGCGGGTTCTTATTCAAGAAACCGCTCTTTAAATCCCCAATAATGCTGCAATTATTGGGGTTATTCCACACTACATTTCTACAGATTTACTACAAACTACCAATTAAGATTCGTATGCAGTCTCACCATGAGAAGTGATGTCAAGACCTTCACGTTCTTCATCTTCTGGTACACGTAGACCGATCACTAGATCAACCAACTTGTACGCAACTAGAGAAACCACACCAGACCATGCAATCGTTGTTAATACAGCTTTAGCTTGAATAAACACTTGGCCAGCAATTGAATAGTCAGGAGCTACTGCGTTAGCAACGTAGTCGTAGATGCCTGTACCGCCCAATGATGGGTCAGCGAATACACCAGTCAATAGAGCACCCAAGATACCGCCAACACCGTGAACACCGAACACGTCCAATGAGTCGTCTGCACCCAAGATTTTCTTAAGACCAGTAACACCCCACAAGCAAATGAAACCTGCGATGAAACCGATTACCAAAGCACCTGCTGGGCCTACGAAACCAGCTGCTGGAGTAATTGCTACCAAGCCAGCTACAGCACCTGATGCACCACCCAACATTGAAGGTTTACCTTTTGCGATCCATTCAGCAAATGTCCATGCCAATACAGCAGCAGCCGTTGCCAAGAATGTGTTCACGAAAGCTAATGCAGCACCACCGTTTGCTTCCAATGCTGAACCAGCGTTGAAACCAAACCAGCCAAACCACAATAGTGATGCACCAACCATAGTCATAGTTAAGCTGTGTGGTTTCATAGCTTCTTTGCCGAAACCGATACGCTTACCGATAACATAGGCGCCCACCAAACCAGCAACCGCTGCGTTGATGTGAACAACAGTACCACCAGCAAAGTCTAGAGCACCCATTTGGAACAACCAACCAGCTGTTGCTGTTGCCGCTTCAGCAGCTTTTGCATCAGTGAATGCGTCAGGACCAGGCCAGAACCAAACCATATGAGCAACTGGTAGGTAGCTGAATGTGAACCATAGAACAATGAATAACAATACAGCTGAGAACTTAGCGCGCTCTGCGAATGCGCCAATGATCAAGCAGCAAGTAATTGTTGCGAAAGCGCCTTGGAATGCAAAGTAACCAAACTCTGGCACCACAACACCTTTACTAAATGTTGCAGCCACTGAATCAACAGTAATACCAGACAAGAGAAGTCGATCAAACCCACCAAAGAATGCGCCACCTTCTGTGAAGGCAATACTGTAGCCATAAACAGCCCACAGCACGGCAATTAATGAGAAGATCACCAAACATTGCATCAACACAGACAACATGTTTTTGCTACGTACAAGACCACCGTAGAACAAACCTAGGCCTGGCAATGTCATCAAAATAACTAATGCTGTTGAAATCAACAACCAAGCTGTATCGCCCTTGTTAGGAACGGCAGCTGGTGCTGCTGGAGCAGCAGGTGTTGCAGCAGCTGCAGCAGGAGCAGTAACCGCTGGCTTAGCATCATCAGCAGCATAAGCTGTAGATGAAACTGCCATTGATACTGTACCTAGTGCTAGCGCTGCTGCGCCGGCTGCGAGTAGACGTTTAATCCAATGTGTCATTTTCTTACCTCGCTTTAAAGGGCAGACTGACCGGTTTCACCGGTACGAATGCGGATAACTTGTTCAACAGATGAGACAAAAATTTTGCCGTCACCAATCTTGCCGGTCTTAGCTGATTTTTCAATCGCTTCGATTGCTCGCTCAACAATGCCATCATCAACTGCTGCTTCGATTTTGACCTTTGGCAAGAAATCAACAACGTACTCAGCACCGCGATACAACTCAGTGTGACCTTTTTGTCGACCAAAGCCTTTAACTTCAGTAACGGTAATGCCTGAAACGCCAACTTCTGATAGCGCCTCACGCACCTCGTCAAGCTTGAAGGGCTTGATAATTGCTGTGATTAATTTCATACGTTTCTCCGTGAGATCGCTGGGTTAGAAAGCTTTGGTTAGAGATACTGCTACACCGTCTTTATAGAGTTTATTGCCATATGAGCCATCAGCTGCAGGTCCTGCATAATCTTTTGTACCGGCTTTAGCATCATTCCAATAATATTTCACACCAAACACATAACCATTTAAGTCGTAGGCTAGGCCAATGTTGTAATCAGAATATGCAATTTTTCCAACTGTTGTGGCTCTTGCTGCTTCTTTGTAGTCGGTATATCCAGCGTGAACAGATGCTACCAACTTCGGCGCCAACTCTTGAGATAAAGTTAAATCGTAGTAAACAGTACCGCTCGCATCACCACCAGATTTAGTTGAAGCAAAATAGTTTTTACCTAGAACATAAGAAGTTTTAAATGTTGCAGGACCATAGCTGAAACCCACATATGCTTCTTGAGTCTCTGCTCTCCAATCTTTTTCTGAACCAGGATATTTGTATGCAATTGCACCGACATCAATACCTACTCCAGCTAATTCAGTTTTGTAGCCCCCGTATAAATCAAGCTCTATAGAACCTTTACCAGCTGTCCACTTAGACACATTTGAACCCCATGTGCCCACATACAAACCAGAGCTATGAGCAACATCAAAACCACCTTGGAATGATGGATCTTGGTTATTTTGTGAAATACCACGGAAGCGGTAGTCGCTTGTGATACCAAAGTTACCAGTAACAACAAAGTCTGGTGTTGCAGCTGGTGCCGGATCAGCAGCCATCACAGCGCCAGAAGATAAAGTTGCAGCTGCAGCTAATGCGATCGCTGAGAGAGTTAAGTAAGTTTTCATGTGTTGCACTCCTAATAAACAATCAAAGG
>CAYFKY010000071.1:0-315 GCA_964343915.1 uncultured Polynucleobacter sp.
TCCTATAACTGTTTTGCTTCTCGGTGAAACTGGTGTAGGTAAAGAGGTATTTGCGCATTGGATCCATGACAACAGTGATCGTTCATCACAATCATTTATTGCTCTGAATTGTGCAGCCATCCCGAATGATTTGTTGGAATCAGAATTGTTTGGTGTTGAAAAAGGAGCTTTTACTGGAGCTCAACAGTCAAGACCGGGCCGCTTTGAGCGAGCGAACGGTGGAACTTTGTTTTTGGATGAAGTGGGTGATTTAACGCCAGCGGCGCAAGTGAAGTTGTTACGTGTTTTAGAAAGTGGCGAATTAGAGCGTTTAGG
>CAYFKY010000071.1:341-4699 GCA_964343915.1 uncultured Polynucleobacter sp.
ATGTTCGTTTAATCACTGCAACCAATGTCAATTTGCAACAAGCTGTTAAAGATGGAAAGTTCCGAGCTGACTTGTACTATCGCTTAAATGCATATCCAGTCAATATTCCTCCGCTTCGTGAGCGTAAGGCTGATATTCCATTATTAATTGATGCATTCATAAAGAAATACGCATTGCTGCATAACAAACGAATTCCAGGTGTGACCGATAAAGCTATGCGAATGTTGATGAAATATGACTGGCCGGGCAACATCAGAGAGTTGGAAAATATGATGGAGCGCGGTGTGTTACTGACAGCATCCGATGATCGAATTGAATTGAATCATTTATTCGCTGGTGTTTCTGAGGTGTTTACGAGTGAGGTAGAGTTAAATTCATCAGGTCGTGTTGTTGAGGCGCACACTAAATCATCAGAGGCTTTGGTTGATCAAATTCTTAATCAGGGCATTTCCTTAGAGGAGCACGAATTAATGCTCATGGAGGCAGCAGTTCGCAAGTCTGGAGGAAACTTGGTGAAGGCAGCCGAATTATTGGGTGTCACTCGCCGTCAAATCGCTTACCGTCTTGAAAAAGAAGATAAGAAATAGGGTCAAGTAGATTGTTATTTACAAATTTGTAAAAAATTGATTTACATCAATTACAAATTTGTAAATAATCCTATTCTCGAGAATTTAGTGGTTTTCCCTGAAAGACGACCAACAAAGCCTTGTGTATATTGAGTTTTAAACAGGCTGGCACACATTTTGCATTCATATGATGCGTTATTGATTAATTTTAGTGCAAGCCTTCACAAATTTGGAGCATAAACATGCAAATTGACTTACAAACAGTTGCTTTAAAGCCGCTTAGAAATACATTTAAACACATTGAAAAGCGTTTTGGCGACAAGGTGGCTACTCGTTATCAAGAGGCTACATACGATTTACAGCCAACTCATAATTTCCATTACAAGCCGACATGGGATCCTGAGCGCGAGCTTCATGACGTGCGTCGTACAAAAATTGTTCTTAAGGACTGGTATGTTCTTAAAGACCCACGTCAGTTCTACTACGGTACTTACACTCAAGCGCGTGCGCGTCAGCAAGATGCTATTGAAAAGAGTTTTGAGTTTATTGAAGAGCGTGGTTTGGAGCATTCATTAAGCCCTGAAATGAAACAGGTAGCACTTAAAACATTAATGCCTCTTCGCCATGTGGCATGGGGTGCGAATATGAATAACTGCTGTATGGCTGCTTATGCCTACGGCACAGCTTTAAACCAAGCTTGTACATTTGCAAGTTTTGACCAATTAGGTATTGCTCAATATTTAACTCGTCTTGGCTTGGCGATTGGTGATGTTGAAGACCTAAAAGCTGGTAAAGCTGACTGGGAAAAAGATGCTAACTGGCAGCCATTACGTCAATATGTAGAAAAGTCATTGGTTACACGTGACGTGATGGAATTGTTCGTAGCTCAGAACTTTGCCTTAGATGGTTTGTTATACCCATTGATTTATAAAGAGTCAGTGGATGGCGTTTGGGCAACAAAAAGCGGCCCAGTGCTTGGCATGATGACTGTTTTCATGGCTGACTGGCAAGCAGAAACAGCTAAATGGGTTGATTCAGTTCTTAAAACAACTGCTGCTGAATCGGCTGAGAATAAAGCTCTATTAAGTCAGTGGGCTACGGATTGGGCTAAGCAAGCTAAAGCTGCCTTAGCACCAGTTGCCAAGATTGCTTTGGGTGCTGAAGCAGATGCTGCTATGGCTGATGTTGCTCTTGCTTTACAAGAGCGTGCCAAGAAAATTGGTATCGAACTCAATTTTTAATTATTAGACTTAATCAGAATCGGAGATTAATTATGGACATGATCGCAAAGAAAAAGTTAGGTTTAAAAGAGCGCTATCACTTAATGACACGTGATTTGGCCTGGGAACCAACTTATCAGACGAATGAAGAAATCTACCCACAACTAGCTTATGAAGGTATCAAGATTCATGACTGGGAAAAGTGGGAAGATCCATTCCGTTTAACAGTTGATGCTTACTGGAAATATCAAGCTGAAAAAGAGCGCAAACTTTACGCGATTATTGACGGCTTTACACAAAACAATGGTCACTTAACGGTGACTGATGCGCGTTATGTGAATGCATTGAAATTATGGTTAAACGCGATTACACCTTTGGAATATGAAGCACATAAAGGTTATTGCCGTTTAGGTCGTGAGTTCAAAGGTGTTGGTGCTGCAGTTGCTTGCCAAATGCAATCAATTGACGAACTACGACACGCACAAACACAGATTCATTCAATGTCTAACTACAACCGTTTCTACAATGGTTTAGACAACTGGCATCATACTCAAGACCACATGTGGTACTACTCGGTTCCTAAGTCATATTTTGAAGATGCTTTGACTGCCGGCCCATTTGAATTTATTACAGCGATTTCATTCTCATTTGAATACGTTTTAACAAACTTGTTGTTCGTGCCATTCGTATCTGGTGCCGCATACAACGGTGATATGGCGGCGATGACATTTGGTTTCTCAGCGCAATCTGATGAATCACGTCATATGACATTAGGTCTTGAGGTGATTAAGTTCATGCTTGAGCAAGATAAAGCAAACGTGCCTATTATTCAGAAATGGATTGATAAGTGGACTTGGCGTGGAGTGCGTCTCTTAACTATTGTAGGCATGATGCAAGATTACATGTTGCCAAAACGTGTAATGAGCTGGAAAGAGGCTTGGGAAATCTACTTTGAGGGTAATGGTATGGCCTTATTTAATGATTTAGCTCGCTATGGCATCAAAGTGCCTGATTGTGTTGAGCAAATTCGTAAGGAAAAAGGCCATATTTCTCATCAAGCTTGGTTGGTATTTAATAGCGCCAATTTCCTAACTAACTTCCACACTTGGATTCCAAGTAAAGCAGAGTTGGATTGGTTGGATGCTAAATATCCAGAGACATTCCCTAAATACTACCGTCCTCGTTTTGAGTACTTCCAAAAATTGGAAGACGAAGGTAAGCCATTCCTCAATAAAACTTTGCCTCGTTTGTGCCAGGTCTGCCAGATCCCCGTTTTTTATACCGAACCTGATGACCCAACTCAATTAGCCTATGAAGAGGGCACGTATCTGGGTGAGAAGTTCCAATTCTGTTCAACTCACTGCCATAAGATTTTTGATAATGAGCCTGAGAAATATGTTCAAGCGTGGTTGCCTGTTCATCAAATTTTCCAAGGAAATAACTTCCCTGAAGGAACTGATCCAACGGCTGAAGGGTTTGATCCAATTAGGGCTGTGGGTGAGTATTATCAATTGAATTGGGGTACTGAGAATGGTCCTTTTGAGGGATCTGAAGATCAAAAGAACTTTGCACAGTGGCGTGATCAAGCCACCAAAAACTAATTGGAGGAAATATGTCTGTAGCAGCTATTTCAGAATATAAAATCCCTAGCCGGGATTCTGTGGATAAATTTCACGGCAACAAACTTATTTATGTTGGTTGGGATAAGCATTTGATGTTCTATGGTACTCCGGCTTTCCCATTACCTTTTGCAATGAAGTTTAGTGATTTAATTGCTGGTCCTATGACGCAGGCATTCTCACCTCATCCTGATTTTGAAAAAATTGATTGGTCAAAGGTTACATGGCTAAAAGATAACAAGCCATGGACCCCCGACTTTGAGAAATCGTTGACTGATAATGGGTTAGATCATAAAGATTGCATCCGTTTTCAAACGCCTGGTTTAGATGGTATGTTTGGAATCAATTTCTAAGTATTTTGTAATAAATAAAAAGGACGCAATCGCGTCCTTTTTTACTTGGTAACGAGGTTTAGTATTTTCAGAATTAAGACTCATGAATGCTTAACTATAGTCGCCTAAATGACATTGTGTTTAAAGGCTTTTAGGGCAATATATATTTTTCTTTTAGGGCAAATTCTGATTGATTTCAGAACATCAAAGTATCACAATCGAGCAGTCAATAAACAGTTCATTTATGTTGAAAGATAAATCTTTCAACCAACGGTAAGGAGAAAAAAGATGGCAATGACAGGCGTATTGAGACCGGGTCACGCACAGATTCGTGTGTTGGATTTAGAAGAGGCTCTTCACTTTTACAGAAACGTTTTAGGCTTGGTTGAAACTGGTAAAGATTCAACAGGTCGTTATTACTTCAAAGGCTGGGATGAGCGTGATCACAACAGTGTGATTATTCGTCAAGCTGATCGAGCTGGTATCGACTTCTTTGGTTTTAGAGTGTTGGATGTTGCTACTTTGAATCAATTAGAAAAAGATTTAAATGCATACGGTGTCAAAACTGAGCGTATTCCAGCGGGTGAGTTACTGGAGACTGGTGAGCGTGTACGTTTTGAA
>CAYFKY010000071.1:4709-5076 GCA_964343915.1 uncultured Polynucleobacter sp.
GCCCCAATTCGTATGGATCACTGTTTGCTATATGGTCCAAATGTAGAAGGTGTCAAAGACTTATTTACAAAAGTACTAGGTTTTAGATTGGTTGAGTATGTGGTAGCACCAGATGGTGAGCATACAGCAGCTATCTTCTTGAGCTGTTCTCATAAAGCTCACGATATTGCTTTTGTTGAGCATCCAGAGCCTGGTAAGTTGCACCATGTTTCATACCGTTTAGAGACATGGGAAAAAGTGCTTCGTGCTGCCGACATCATTGGTATGAATAAAGTGCCAGTGGACATTAGCCCAACTCGTCATGGGGTGACACGCGGTACAACTATTTACGCATGGGATCCATCCGGTAATCGTTTTGAAACTTTCT
>CAYFKY010000072.1:0-5071 GCA_964343915.1 uncultured Polynucleobacter sp.
AAGAGGCTAAACAGATGCTTGGCCGCGTTCCAGGCAATATTGAAGCAATTCGCCCTATGAAAGACGGTGTTATTGCTGATTTCACCATCACAGAACAAATGCTTAAGCAATTCATCAAAATGGTTCATGAGACCAAATTGCTTAAACCAAGCCCTAGAATCATTATTTGCGTACCTTGCGGCTCCACGCAGGTTGAAAGACGTGCGATTCGCGAATCAGCGCTAGGAGCTGGCGCATCTCAGGTTTATCTCATCGAAGAGCCTATGGCAGCAGCCATCGGTGCCGGACTGCCAGTTTCTGAAGCCTCTGGCTCTATGGTTGTTGACATTGGTGGCGGCACAACAGAGGTTGGCGTGATGTCTCTTGGCGGCATGGTCTACAAAGGCTCTATCCGCGTTGGCGGTGATAAGTTTGACGAAGCGATCATCAACTACATCCGTCGCAACTACGGCATGTTAATTGGTGAACAAACATCTGAAGCTATCAAAAAGACTATCGGCTCAGCTTTCCCAGGCTCTGAAGTAAAAGACATGGAAATCCGCGGTCGCAACTTGTCTGAGGGTATTCCAAGAAGCTTCACCGTTACTAGCAACGAGATTTTGGAGGCGCTAACAGACCCTCTCAATCAAATTGTTACAGCTGTTAAGGTTGCTTTGGAGCAAACACCTCCTGAACTGGCATCAGATATTGCTGACCGCGGCATGATGCTAACGGGCGGCGGCGCTCTTTTAAGAGATTTAGACCGCCTCTTGCTTGAAGAAACAGGCTTGCCTGTACACGTTGCCGAAGATCCTCTGACATGCGTTGTAAGAGGCTCAGGTATGGCTTTAGAGCGTATGGACAAACTAGGCGGCGTATTCTCCCAAGAATAAGTCGCCTAAGCAGCTACCGAGATTTAATTGCAGCTTAGTCCACCCCCACTATTTAAACAAGGCACGCCAGCTTTAATCAAGCTGGCTGCTTGCCTTTTGATTAGCCTAATTTTGATGGTGGTGGATTATCAATTCAAGGCAATGGGCCACGTGCGCTCAATCGCGAGTTTTTTACTAACCCCTTTTGAAGCCATCATGCTTGCTCCAAGAGATGGTATCTTGGCTAGCTACGACTACTTAACAACCAAAGGATCGCTTGAGCAAGAGAATGAAGCTCTAACTAAGCGAGTTGCTGAATTAACTTTGCTAGCCAATCAATCTGAATTATTCATGTCAGAAAATGCGCAGCTAAGAAAACTCATTGGCATTCAAGAACAAACTCGCTTCAAAATATTAATTAGTCAAATTCTTTACAGCCCCAATAACCCACTTTCACAACGTGTTGTGATTGATAGGGGGGCGAGTAGCAATATCAGTCCCGGCCAAGCAGTTGCAGATCATCAAGGGATTGTTGGGCAAGTTGTGCGTGTGATGGAAAACAAATCTGAAGTTGCTCTATTGGATGATCGGGACATGGTCATTCCAATTCAGGTTGCAAGAAACGGATTAAGAGGCGCACTCCACGGCAACGGCAGAGGTAAACCTCTCGAACTGAGACACATGGCTGCTGTAAGTGATCTACAAGTTGGCGACGTATTGATGACATCCGGCATAGATGGTGTTTATCCACCAGGATTTGCCGTAGCCACCGTAGATAAAATTGATCGCAATGTAGATAAGAACTTTGCTTACGTCTATTGCTCACCCGTTGGTGGTGTCAATCGTTTTCGACACGTCATGATTCTTTTTTATGATGCAGGCTTTGGTCCTAGACCAGACCCATCAAAATCAATCAAACCAGCAGAAAACAAATCTAATCGTTTATACCGAGGTAAGCCATGATCGAAAGCGGCTACATCCTTCGACCCGCCAACCCTTTATTTATTGGGTTCAGCTTATTTGCAGCCTTATTGCTTAATTTCTTGCCCTTGGGCAATGCTCCTTGGGTGCCAGACTGGTTATTAATTTGCTTGGTCTTTTGGACCATTTACCAACCTCGTAGAGTCGGTGTGGTTTGGGCATTTTCGTTAGGCCTAATCATGGATGTTCACAACGGCAGCCTCTTGGGTCAACATGCGTTTATGTATCCAGTAATAGCTTTCTTTGGTATTTACTGGCAAAGACGTGTTTTAGGTTTTGCCAGAGCTCAGCAAGCTCTACACCTTTTGCCATTATTTTTCGCCGCGTCAATTTGGCCACTAGCAATCAGATGGATTGCATCTGGCGAACTACCGCTGTGGGCATGGGCCAGTTTATTCTCTGCTTTTATTGAGGCTCTTTTGTGGCCTGTTGCTGTATGGCTTTTGTTGGCTCCTCAAAGACGTCCAACTGATGTTGATCTAAATCGTCCGATTTAATTAACAAAATGAATAGATTTGGCAAATCCCAACCTACAGTCAAGTCTTTCCAAGACAGACTTGGTATTGCCATGCTATTTGTTTTGGTGTGTTTTTCAATTCTGTTGTTACGCTTTATTTGGCTTCAAGTATTCACACATCATCGCCACTCCGTGGCAGCCGAAAATAATCGCATAGCTCTTGTACCTGTACCAGCCAATCGCGGCTTAATTATTGACCGCAACGGCATTGTGATTGCCCGCAACTATTCAGCGTACACACTCGAGGTAAATCCTTCACAAGTCGAAACAAGCCTCACAGAACTACTTGATGAACTATCAAGCGTCATAGACATCCAACCGAAAGATAAGCGCAACTTTTTAAAGCTTGCTGGAGAGTCAAAAACTTTTGATTCTTTTCCTGTTAGAACTTTATTAAGCGATGCTGAAGTGGCGAGATTTACCGCACAACGCTTTAGATTTCCTGGTGTTGAAATTAGAGCGCGCCTCTTCAGGCAATACCCTTACGGTGAATTAGCATCTCATCTAATTGGCTACATAGGGCGAGTCTCTCAAAAAGACCGTGAAAAACTGATTGCTGAATTAGATTCAAGCAAAAGCTTGGATGAAGATTGGGCGCAAAGAAAAAACATTAATTTGCTCGGCATGCCTTACATTGGAAAGATTGGTGTAGAGCAAAGTTATGAATATGCCCTAAGAGGCTCACCTGGTTTTGAGCAAGTAGAAATTACTGCTGGAGGGCGCGCAGTTAGAACCCTTTCAACATCATCATCTACTCCAGGCAAAAATCTCGTTTTATCAGTTGATATCAAGTTACAAGCACTGGTTGAAGAACTGTATGGCAAACGTCGCGGTGCGTTTGTGGCAATTGAGCCAGAAACAGGTGACATTCTTGCGTTCGTTTCCAAACCCAATTTCAACCCAAATGACTTTGTTGAGGGAATTGATGCGGGGACGTGGAAAGCTCTTAATGAGTCTCTGGAAAAACCCCTTTACAACAGACCTCTAAAAGGGATCTATCCGCCAGGCTCTACATACAAACCATTCATGGCGCTAGCAGCTCTTGAGACTGGCAAGAGAACTCCAAGCCAATCTATTTCAGATCCTGGATTTTTTACTTTTGGCAATCACACATTCAGAGATGACAAAGTAGGTGGTCACGGCAGCGTAGATATGGCTAAGTCTATTGTTGAGTCATGTGACACTTACTATTACCACCTAGCAAGAGACATGGGTGTCAACATGATGCACGACTTCATGAAGCCCCTTGGATTTGGCCAAATCACCGGCATCGATTTAGAGGGCGAAATTCGTGGCATCTTGCCATCCACTGCATGGAAAGAGCGCTCCTTTAAAAAACCTGAACAACAAAAATGGTACGAAGGTGAAACGATCTCTCTAGGTATTGGTCAGGGATATAACAGCTTTAGTATTTTGCAGTTGGCTCATGCCACAGCAAACCTGGCCAACCAAGGTGTCGTTATGAAACCTCACCTTGTAAAGTCAATTGAGGATCCAATTAGCAAAGAACGCACTCTCACGACCCCCAAAGAGAGTTATAAGATTCCTCTTAAAAAGGAAAACATTGATGTCATTACTAATGCAATGCTTGACGTCAATAGGTTTGGAACATCAGCAGCCGCATTCAAAGGCGCTTCATACAACGCTGCAGGCAAAACTGGTACAGCCCAAGTATTTAGCTTAAATTCAAAGTCATACAGTCATGGCAGCACTCCAGAATTTTTACGTGATCACGCTTTATATATTGTCTTTGCGCCAGCTGAAAAACCAAAAATTGCTATTGCTATGGTGGTAGAAAATGCTGGATTTGGCGCTGCACAAGCCGCTCCAATTGCGCGCAAAGCTCTTGATTACTACATTGAAGGTCGTTGGCCTAAGGAGATTCCTGAGTGGAAAAACGCTCCTTAATTAGCCGCATAGATTTTTTATGGTCAGGCTTAGATAAAACTCTTGGCTTATTAGTCCTTGGTCTAGTGGCTATTAGCATGGTCACATTCATTTCTGCGAGTAGCGGCACGCCCGTCAAGTTTATCGACCAACTTCGCAATTTAGGTTTGGCCTATTCTGTGATGTTGTTAGTTTCTAAGATTCCTCCTAAGTGGCTAGAAAAATCTGCCGTATGGATTTACAGCCTAGGCATAGCATTACTGCTGGCTGTAGCAGCTTTTGGCTTAATCAAAAAAGGGGCACGTCGCTGGGTCAACATTGGGGTTGTGATTCAACCATCTGAAATTATGAAAATTGCTATGCCATTAATGTTGGCTTGGTATTTTCAGCGTCGCGAAGGTGTTCTAAAAAATTGGGACTATGCCGTTGCTGTACTACTTCTAGCACTACCGGTAGCGCTAATTGCTCGTCAACCAGATCTTGGCACAGCACTTTTGGTTGTGGCTGCTGGGCTATACGTCATCATTTTGGCTGGCTTTCCTTGGAAGTACATCATTCCCGTGGTTGCATTAGGAACTTTTTGTATTCTGTTAATTGTTATTTTTGGATCATACATTTGCGACCCTCAACTACCTTGGCCAATATTGCATGATTACCAAAAACATCGTATTTGTACGTTGCTAGATCCAAGCACCGATCCATTAGGTAAAGGTTTTCATACGATTCAGTCTGTCATAGCAATTGGATCTGGTGGCATCTTTGGAAAAGGGTGGCTCAACGGCACACAAGCACACTTAGAATTTATTCCAGAAAAGCATACCGATTTTATTTTTGC
>CAYFKY010000073.1:0-5035 GCA_964343915.1 uncultured Polynucleobacter sp.
GGGATTTTGACCAGTTCATCGCACGTCTCACGAGTGAGACGTCTCATACCTTCACCTTCAGCGCCCATCACCAAAGCAACGGGTCCTGTGAAATCAACATCGTAAAGTGTCTTCTCAGTCTGATCATCTGTACCAATCAGCCACACACCCGCTTCTTGCAATTCACGCATAGTTCTCGCTAGATTGGTTACCGCGATTAGAGGCATGGTTTCGGCAGCACCACTAGCCACTTTGCTCACGGTTGCATTCAAATGAGCAGAACGATCTTTAGGCACAATCACCGCATCCACACCAGCGCCATCAGCCACACGCAAACATGCTCCCAAATTATGTGGATCTGTCACGCCATCCAGAATCAATAAAAGTGCTGGACCAGTTAAAGCATCTAATAACTCATCAAGCGTCTGTACTTTAGAAATACTGTCTGCAAAAGCCACAACCCCTTGATGACGATCGTTACCGGCCAAAGTTCTCAAACGCTCTGTATCAGCTTGATGAAGTCTACGACCCAGAATTGGCTCTGCCGTTTTAATAAAGTCTTGCATGCGGCGATCGCGCCTTGCAGGGTCCACGTAGACTGTTCTTAAGGACTCAGGGTCTTGACGCAATCTAGCAATGACCGCATGAAAGCCCAACAACATTTGCTTGCCATCACCACCCTGTTGCTTTGATGACTGCTCTTTTTTAGATCGAAAATCTTGATCTCTATCTGACATTAACGACGGCCTTTACGAATACTCAATTCATGCCCTTTTGATTTGGCATTACTCGATTTTTTGGGTTTCTTGCCAGCTTTGGCAGCGGCTGTTTTCTTCGCCCCTCTGCCCGAAGCTGATTTACTAGGGGCAGATAATACCCCACTACCCTGAGAGGCCCTTGAGCCTCCCGTTGCCATGCCAGATGAGCTTGAACGTGCTCTTCCTGAGGATTTTTTAGCACTAGCACCTCTATTGGGCTTATTCGAACGACCATTTTCCATCGGAGAAAAACGATCACTAACACCAATGCCTGCAACACCGTTTCTGTCGCCATTAGGCTTCACAAGACTAAATTCAATGCGTCTGGCATCCAAATCAACGCGGCTAACCAAGACATGAACTCGATCAGTCAAACGATAACGAATACCGGTTCTCTCTCCACGTAACTCTTGTCTTGCCTCGTCATATTGGTAGTAATCACCACCTAGCTCACTGATATGAATCATGCCCTCAACAAAAAGGCTTTCAAGCTGAACAAATAAACCAAAAGTGGCAACGCCCGTGATCGTGCCTGAATACTCTTGGCCCAAGTGATCGCGCATGTAGTAACACTTCAACCAAGCTTCCACATCTCGAGATGCCTCGTCTGCGCGACGTTCATTAGATGAGCAGTGAACTCCCAATTGCGCCCAAGCAGCCATGGCGGTGGATGCCTCTTGCTTGGCTTTAGCACCGCGTGCTGTTTTAGCTGCTGGCTTCGCCTTAGCCTCTTCATGAGATTTTTTAGCATTAGCAGCATTCACACGACCAGGGCCACTCTTAGGCATAGCTAAGTTCAAGACCACATCTGCTGGGATGTTAGGTGAATATGTTTTCTTCGCCAAAATAGCTTTGATAGCACGATGCACCAACAAGTCTGGATATCGACGAATCGGGCTTGTGAAATGTGCATATGCTGGATAAGCTAAACCAAAGTGTCCATAGTTATCCGGCTGATAAACCGCCTGCTGCATAGACCTTAAGACAACTGATTGCAACATACTTGCATCAGGTCTTGGCTTGATCTCTTCAATCAATTTAGCAAAATCTTTAGGTCTTGGCTTTTCAGAGCCCCCTAAATTGAGTCCTGCAGTTCTTAAAACCTGCTTCAGAGTCATTAATTTTTCAACAGATGGCTCAGCATGGACTCGGAATAAAGAAGCGTGACCGTTCTTATCTAAGAAATCGGCTGCGCAGACGTTGGCCGCCAACATACACTCTTCAATCACACGATGCGCTTCATTACGTACTCTTGGTTCAATGCGCTCGATCTTGCCTAGAGCATTACTGATGATTTGCGTTTCAGTGGTTTCAAAATCAATCGCACCACGCTTATCTCTGGCCGCCCTTAACACTTTGTAGAGACTGTATAAACGGTCTAAGTTTTTCTTGAGATGCTTAAACCTTGCTGCCTCAGGGCCATTGCTATTACTTAATATTTCCCAAACGGTGTTGTAGGTAAAACGTTGTGCAGAATGCATCACAGCTGGATAAAACTGGTAGGCCTGCACTTCACCATCCATATCAATCACGGCGTCACACACCATACATAAACGATCGACTTCTGGCTTTAAGGAACACAAACCATTAGAGATTTTTTCCGGCAACATCGGTATCACCCTACGCGGGAAATACACAGATGTAGCTCTAGAGATCGCATCAGAATCCAATGGATGCCCAGGCTTAACGTAGTGAGATACGTCAGCAATCGCCACAATCAGGCGCCATGCTTTTGATTTACCCCAAGCAACTGGCTCACAATAGACCGCATCATCAAAGTCTCTAGCATCCTCACCGTCAATCGTGACCAATGGGATGTCGCGCAAGTCAATGCGACCCTCTAGATCTTCCTCACGAATTTCATTGGGCAAGGCATCAGCTTCTTTACTGGCTGCTGCAGAAAATAAATGAGGTACGCCATATTTGCGCACAGCGATCTCGATTTCCATGCCAGGGTCATCGATTTCACCCAACACTTCCACAACCCGACCAACCGCTTGACGATAACTATCTGGGTAATCGATGATTTCCACAGAAACCACTTGCCCCAATTTGGCATTACCTTGCCCCTTGGGGGGTATTAAGATGTCATGGCCAATCCGCTTATCTTCAGGAGCACAAATAAGAACGCCGTTCTCATTAAGCAAACGGCCAATCACAAATTGATTGGCATGCAAAATTACTTCACTGATTTGACCTTCAGGTCGACCGCGGCGATCGACGCCTGACACTTTAACGATCACTTTATCGTGATGCATGACACGCGACATCTCGCGCTCATTTAAGAAAATGTCTTCTCCACCATCATCCGGAATCACAAAACCAAAACCATCGCGATGGCCTTGAACTGTCCCCTGCTTTTCTGGCAATTTACGGGCTTTAGCTTCAGATAGGGCCAAGGTCCCTTTAGTGCTTTTTTTAGTCATACCCCATTGTCTTACAAGAATGTGAAAACTCAAGCAATATATCAAGAATATAATCAAATCAACATTGGAGCTAACACCTCTAGACAACAAAATAGCCTTCTGGGTTCACGGAGATCAACATGGATTTAGGCATTAAAAATAAGACCGCCTTGGTGTTTGGCGCCGGCAGTGGTCTAGGTCAAGCCATGGCAATAGCTTTGGCTAAAGAAGGCGTGAAAGTGGCTTTGGCTGGCAGAAATATGGCCAAATTAGAAGAGACCTCCCAACTCATACAAGCTGCTGGTGGCAAGACTTTTTGTATTGGCTGGGATTTGGCTAATTTAGGAATCATTGATCAGAACTTCGGCCAAGTTGAGAAAGAACTAGGTCCTGTGGACATTTTGGTTAACAACACCGGCGGCCCTCCTCCAACCACAGCAGCCAATCAATCTGCCGCCTTATGGGCAGAGAAATTTCAGGAGATGGTTCTATCAGTGATTGCCATCACTGATCGTGCAATTGGCGGCATGAAGGAACGCGGATGGGGTCGGATCATTACCAGCACTTCCTCAGGTGCTATCACCCCCATTCCTAATCTGGCCATTTCTAATACTTTGCGCGCATCCCTACACGCCTGGTCAAAAACCCTCTCAAGAGAATTAGCTCCCTTTGGTATCACCGCTAATGTGATTGTTCCCGGACGCATAGCGACCGACAGAATTAAGTTTTTAGATTCGGCTCGCGCACAGCGAGAAAACAAAACCCTTGAAGAAGTGGAATTAGATAGCCTTAAAACCATCCCAATGGGTCGCATGGGTCGCCCCGAGGAATACGGTCAGGTCGCAGCATTCTTGGCAAGCCAAGCTGCCTCTTACATCACTGGTTCAGTCGTACGAGTGGACGGCGGAAATATTCCGAATATTTAATTACTCACGAATATCTAAGGCAGCTAGCTCTGCCTCAGTAAAGCCTGCGGCTTTACGCGCTTGATAGTTGAATGGGCCTCTGAGTTTAGGAGCCTCATATTTTTCAACCAAATCAGCATAAGCCTGGATAGGATCTAACTGGTCTTTTTGACACATGTAGTTAAACCAACGATTACCAATTTCTACATGCCCAACTTCATCGTTAAGAATAATCTGCAGTAGCTTAACGGCTTCATGATCGTTGGCTTGCGCCAATTTCTCCTGAATCGGTGGCAAAGCATCAAGACCTCGTGACTCCATGGTGCGTGGCACCAACGCCATTCTGGCTAAGATCGAGTCTGTGGTTTTACTTACCATCTCCCAAAGGCTGTTGTGAGCCGGAAAGTCTCCGTATTTAAATCCTTGAGATTGAAGATGTTGGTTCAGCAACTCAAAGTGATAAGCCTCTTCTGCGGCTACCCTTAACCAATCTTCAT
Source organism: uncultured Polynucleobacter sp. (assembly GCA_964343915.1). Taxonomy (GTDB): domain Bacteria; phylum Pseudomonadota; class Gammaproteobacteria; order Burkholderiales; family Burkholderiaceae; genus Polynucleobacter. Next base: position 4,545 of record CAYFKY010000073.1, read on the forward strand.
AATATGCTTTGGGCATCCCTGCAAAACGCCACACTGCATCCAAAGCTAAATTAATTGCGTTGAACTCAATGTGAGCTAAGGCATGTATCAACACCGCACGCCCTTCTGCAGTAACCATTGAGCGACGCTTCACCAAACCGGGATTTACCAATATGGGCGCTTCAGGACGACCTGGAATATCTACATCCTGATCAGATAACAAGGATTCAGTATCAAGCCCGAGATTACCTGCCAAGTACTCTTCGCGCAGATGAGCCACTGCCAAACATTTGGCACGTGGATCTTTGATACTTAAGAGTAAAAGCGCTTGGGATCTGAGTTCTGAATTCATAAAAATAGGTAATTTGTCTAATTATCCAATAATCTAGCGGACATATAAAATGATTCAAACATCAACCAACGAGACATCTTGACCACCTATTTAATGCTTCTCACACAAGTCTTATCCATTTTTGGATTTGCTTGCTACGCTGCATCTTTAACGCTGATTC
>CAYFKY010000074.1:0-5031 GCA_964343915.1 uncultured Polynucleobacter sp.
GGTTTTAAAAGAGTGTCTAGATTTTGCTGATTTTGCTCAGCAAAGCGACGAGACTTTTCTTCTAAGATTTCGTTGGCAAGATTTTTGAACTGATCAGATAAAACTGCTTTGGCTTCTTGAGCGGATTGTTGCAAAGTACTTAATTTATCCGCACTTTGACGGCGCTCAGCCTCAAGTTCTGTTTCAGCTTTTACGCGGGCTTGGCTTTGTTGCCAGGCATAGTAAAGGCTAAAAATAGCAATTAGACAAAAAAGGGCTAAAAGAGAAAAAGCGATAGTTGTATCCATATCGCTATGCTAAACCAATGCTAGCTCTTTAGAAGAGCTAGTTAAAAATTAAGCTTTGAGAAGCTGCTGTAATTCACCGCTTTGGTACATCTCAGTCATGATGTCTGAGCCACCAATAAATTCACCTTTGATGTACAACTGAGGAATAGTTGGCCAGTTGGCATATTCCTTGATGCCTTGGCGAATGTCTTCATCTTGCAACACATTCACCGTGTAAGGGTTCGTGACACCGCAAGCTTGCAAAATTTGGATGGCTCTACCTGAGAAGCCGCATTGCGGAAATTGGGCGCTACCCTTCATGAATAGAACAACTGGGTTGCTTTCAACGATTTGTTTAATTTGTGCTTGAACGTCCATGATGCTTCCTTATGAATATGTCTTATTTTAGCCAAGCTTGGCTGATGCTGCTCGCTTAATACCCGCAAGATCAAGGTGGGCTTTGATGTCTACATATTGACCATTCTTTAGCAGTTGGCAAACAGCCTCTGATTGATCGTAGCCATGCTCAACCACGATAAGACCACCTTTTTTTAAATGGGCGGGAGCTTGTTGGAATATTTGGCGATAAGCACTTAATCCATCATCATGATCGGTGAGCGCTGAAGATGGCTCAAAGCGTAAATCACCTATGGATAAGTGTTGATCGCCTGCTGGGATGTATGGCGGGTTGCTCACAATCACATCAAATTGATCAGTAAGTCCATCCAACCAGCTACCTTCGTGAAACTGAACTGTATTTAAGCCAAGTAAAGCAGCATTCTTTTTAGCAATCGCTAAAGCATCGGGACTGATATCAACACAAGTGACTTGAGACCCGGGAATGTTTTTAGCCAATGCTAAGCCGATGGCGCCACTACCTGTGCCTAAATCCAAGATCTTTGGAGTAGGGACCTGGTTGTCTGCAGAGTCTAGAAATTCAATGACTAACTCAACCAAGAGTTCTGTTTCTGGTCTGGGGATTAAAACACCTGGAGCAACAGAGAGTTCAATGTTGAAGAATTCTTTTTTACCAATTAGGTAAGCAACTGGGTGACCCAATAATCTTTTTTGTTCTAACTCATGCCAGTCATCAAGCAATGCTTGCGGTAAAGGATCTCTGTCTCTGCTTATTAGAGAAGATTTTGGCCAGCCCAAATGCTTGTTGATTAAATCAGCTAAGAGTATCTTGGCGTCTACTTTATCTAAAGTAGTTGCTTGAAGAAGTTCGATGATATTTGACACAAATGTGAGATATCAATTGCGATTAAATATCGCCTAAGCTTGCGAGTAACTCAGCCTGATGCTCCGCAGATAAGGCACCTAATAGCTCTTGGATATCACCATCCATCATGGCATCAATTTTGTAGAGTGTGACATTGATGCGGTGATCAGTGATTCGTCCCTGTGGGAAGTTATAGGTTCTGATGCGATCACTGCGATCACCAGACCCTACTAGGCTCTTGCGTGTCTCAGCTTCTTTATCATGCGCCGCGCGACGCTTCGCATCCATGATGCGTGATACAAGCACTTTCATGGCTTGCTCTTTGTTGCGATGCTGACTTCTGTCATCTTGGCATTCAACTACTGTGCCAGTAGGGATGTGCGTGATACGTACTGCAGAATCAGTTTTATTGATGTGTTGTCCACCTGCGCCTGAAGCTCTAAAAGTATCAATACGTAAATCAGCTGGATTGATTTCAATATCGCTGATTTCATCTGCCTCTGGCATCACTGCTACCGTGCATGCAGATGTGTGTATGCGTCCTTGAGTTTCAGTTTGTGGCACGCGTTGCACACGATGACCACCGGATTCAAATTTGAGTTTTGAATAAGCACCTTGACCCACAATTCGCAAAATTGCTTCTTTATAGCCCCCTAAATCAGACTCTGAGGCACTCACTACTTCCACTTGCCAGCGTTGGCGTTCTGCATAGCGTGTGTACATTCTGAAAAGATCAGCTGCAAAGAGTGCGCTTTCATCACCGCCGGTACCCGCACGAATTTCTAAAAAGATATTCTTATCGTCATTAGGATCTTTAGGTAGTAGCAAGCGCTGTAAATCAACTTGCATTTGCTCCATGCGACTACGCGCAGATTTAATCTCTTCTTCTGCAAACTCCTTCATATCAGGGTCGCTTTGCATAGCTAATGCTGCTTGTTCATCGGCTTCAGCTTGTAAGTACAGCTGAAATTGTTCGACAACAGGGGATATCTCCGCATGCTCACGATTGAGTTTGCGGTACTGATCCATGTCCTTGGTAATTTCTTCCTGGACTAACAATGAGTTTAGTTCTGCTAGTCGAGCATCTAACTGCTCGAGCTTAGCTTTCATACTTGGTTTCATCTATTTATCGGAGTTATTAGCGCGGAACAAGCCGGGCAATATTTTCATGAGGGCTTCGCGTTCTTCGCCCTGCGCGTGTTGTAGTGCATGCAAAGAGCCATGCAAAAACTTATTAGTTAAACCTTGGGCCAAGGCATCTAAAACAACTTGAGGATCTTCACCTTTGGCCAATAATTTACGGGCACGCTCAAGTTCGTATGAGCGCAGATCTTCACCACGTTGACGGATGTCTTGTATCAGCGGCACTGTGCCACGAGTTTCAAGCCAGTGCATGAAGTGAGATACACGTGTTTCGATGATGGCTTCGGCTTGACCTACTGCTGCCTGACGAGAGTCGGCGCCAGCTTGCACGATATCGCTTAAATCATCAACGGTATAAAGATACACATCGTTAAGACGACCTACAGCTGCCTCAATGTCGCGCGGCACAGCCAAATCAACCATCACGACTGGGCGATGACGACGAGCTTTGATAGCAGTTTCAACCATGCCCAAACCAATGATTGGTAGTGTGCTGGCTGTACAAGAGACCACAATATCAAAGTCTTGTAGGCGTGTTGGTAAATCTGACAAACGTAGTGATTCTGTTGCTAAACCTTGTTCTGATAGTTGATCAGCCAATTCTTGTCCACGCTCGAGAGTGCGATTGGCGACAGCGACTAATTTAGGTTTGCGCGCTGCAAAGTGCGTGGCACACAAATTAATCATTTCGCCAGCACCAATAAACAATACTTTTTGATCCGAAACACTTTCAAAAATTCTTTCAGATAAACGCACAGCGGCTGCCGCCATTGAAATAGAGTGAGCTCCAATTTCAGTGGTGCCACGAACTTCTTTGGCTACTTGAAAAGTTTTTTGAAATAGTTGATTTAAGTAGGTGCCTAATGAACCAGCTTCATCAGCGCAACGCACCGCATCTTTAAGCTGACCTAAGATTTGAGTTTCACCGACCACCATTGAATCTAAACCGCACGCAACACGAAACGCATGACGCACTGCGAGTGATTGAGGCAAAACATAAACGTGTGGCAGTAATTCTTCGCTATCAATGCCACGAGATTTGGCTAACCATTCAATCGTAGATTTTTTCAGTGCAGATTGTTCTTGAGAGCTTTCATCATTCGCGGCGCAATACAATTCCGTTCTATTGCAGGTCGACAAAATCGTTGCTTCTGGCAAATGTGTTTCAGATACACTCGCCAAATGATCTTTCAGATGATGCAAGGCAGGCTGAATCATTTCAGGTGCAAAAGCTACCTGTTCACGAACCTGAATCGGTGCCGTGTGATGATTAATGCCTAATGTCAAAATCTGCATAATGAAATTATAAGTTTTTCATGGGGTTAGGATGAGTTTTCTAGCATTTTTAGTGTTTGGTGGATTTGTTGGCTTTCTGGCTAGCTACTTGCATCCTAAAAAATCCGGCAAAAAGGGATCTTTATTCAGTCGAATTTTGCTTCCGATTGTTCTTGGGGCCTTGTCATCAGCGATTGCATCAATCTTGGGTCAAACTTTGGGTTTATTTAAATCTGGTCAAGTTTTAGAGTGGCTAAGTGCCATGCTATTTGCGATTTTCTGCGTTTTTTTGTTCAAAATTGGCAAAAAATGATCAAAAAACACCAAAAAATGACAAAAAATTGAAAAACACTAAAAATCTAGTGGATTTACTAAAAAAGGGCTCGAAAGAGCCCTTTTTCAATCAAAACTTCATTTTTCTTATTTAACTAGATAAACCAATGTTCAATTAAACGTTGAACAAGAAGTTAAGTACGTCACCATCTTTGACAACGTACTCTTTGCCTTCCGCACGCATTTTTCCAGCCTCTTTGGCGCCAGCCTCACCTTTATAGGTGATGAAGTCGTCATAAGAAATGGTTTGCGCACGAATAAAGCCTCGTTCAAAGTCAGTATGAATTACGCCAGCGGCCTGAGGCGCTGTGTCGCCAATATTGATTGTCCAGGCGCGTACTTCTTTCACGCCTGCTGTGAAATAAGTTTGCAAGCCTAGCAAGCTAAAGCCAGCTCGAATCACGCGATCTAAGCCTGGCTCATCCATGCCCATATCGCTCAAGAAAGCTTTCTTATCTTCATCATCCAGTTCTGCAATTTCAGCTTCGATGGCTGCGCATACAGCCACCACAGGAGCTTTTTCTTTAGCAGCGTGGGCTTTGACTGCATCCAAGTGTGGATTGTTCTCAAAGCCATCTTCTTTGACGTTAGCGACGTACATCACTGGTTTGGCCGTAATCAGACAGAATGGCTTTAGCAAGGCTAAATCTTCGTCGCTAAGGCCCATAGCACGCACAGGTTTGGCTTCGTTGAGTTGAGCTTGAACTTTGGCTAGTAAAGGCGCTAGGGCATTGGCTTCTTTATCGTTGCCAGATTTAGCTGCTTTTGAGTAGCGGGCATAAGCTTTATCAA
>CAYFKY010000075.1:0-5001 GCA_964343915.1 uncultured Polynucleobacter sp.
CTGTTATGGAAGTTCCACGCATCACAAAAATCACATTGAACATGGGTTTGGGTGAAGCTGTTAACGATAAAAAAATTATTGAGCACGCGGTTGGCGATCTAACAAAGATTGCTGGTCAAAAGCCTGTTGTTACTAAAGCGCGTAAAGCTATTGCGGGTTTCAAAATCCGTCAAGGTTACCCAATTGGTGCAATGGTTACTTTGCGTGGTCAAACAATGTACGAATTCCTTGATCGTTTTATTACGGTTGCATTGCCACGTGTTCGCGACTTCCGCGGTATCTCTGGTAAAGCATTCGACGGTCGTGGTAACTACAACATTGGTGTTAAAGAGCAGATTATTTTCCCTGAGATTGAGTACGACAAAATCGACTCATTGCGTGGTTTAAATATCAGCATTACCACCACAGCTAAAACCGACGATGAAGCAAAAGCTCTTTTGTCGGCCTTTAAATTCCCATTCCGCAACTAAGAGGTCATCGTGGCTAAATTAGCATTGATTGAACGCGAAAAGAAGCGTGCCAAGACTGTCGCTAAGTACGCTGGTAAGCGTGCAGAATTGAAGGCGATCATCGATGACGTCTCAAAAAGCGAAGAAGAACGTTATGAAGCTCGTTTGAAATTACAACAGCTTCCACGTAACGCAAGTCCAACTCGCCAGCGTAATCGCTGTGCATTAACTGGCCGTCCACGCGGCACGTTCCGCAAGTTTGGCTTGGCCCGTAGCAAAATCCGTGAGATCGCCTTCCGTGGCGAGATCCCTGGTGTAACCAAGGCCAGCTGGTAAGCGGCGAAAGAGATTAGGAGAACACATGAGTATCAGCGATCCAATCGCCGACATGTTGACGAGAATCCGCAACGCGCAAGCGGTGCAGAAGCCTTTCGTTGCCATGCCTTCTTCAAAACTTAAAGTAGCAATTGCTAACGTTCTAAAGGACGAAGGCTATGTTGACAGCTTTGAGATTGCAGGAGAAGCGGCTAAACCCGTATTGAAGATCAATCTTAAGTATTACGCAGGTCGTCCTGTTATTGAGCGCATTGAACGCGTTTCAACACCAGGTTTGCGTATTTACAAAGGCCGCCATGACATTCCGCAAGTGCTGAATGGTTTAGGTGTAGCAATCATTTCAACGCCACAAGGCGTGATGACTGATCGCAAAGCTCGCGCTAATGGCGTGGGTGGCGAAGTTATCTGCTACGTAGCTTAATAGGGAGACTAAGATGTCAAGAGTCGGTAAGAGTCCTATTGAGTTGCCAAAAGGCGCAGAGGTACAAATCGCAGCAAGCCAAGTGACTGTTAAAGGTCCATTGGGCACGTTGTCACATACATTGCATCCATTAGTTGGTTTGCAACAGCAAGACGGCGTATTGCAAGTGGTTTGCAATGACGAATCAGCAGAATCAAATGCTTTGTCAGGCACAACACGTGCTTTGGTAAGCAACATGGTTAAAGGCGTTACAACAGGCTTTGAGCGCAAGCTTAGCTTGGTAGGCGTTGGTTACCGTGCTTCTGTTCAAGGTAACGCATTGAAATTGCAATTAGGTTTCTCACATGATGTGATTCATGATTTGCCAGCAGGTGTTAAGGCAGAAACTCCATCACAAACTGAGATCATTATTAAAGGCGCCAACAAGCAACAAGTTGGCCAGGTAGCTGCAGAAGTTCGCGCATACCGTCCACCAGAGCCATACAAAGGTAAGGGTGTTCGTTACGTGGATGAAGTGGTACGCCTCAAAGAAACCAAGAAGAAGTAATCGGGGTTAGATATGAACAAAAACGAAACACGAGTTCGCCGCGCCCGCCAAACCCGCATCAGAATTGCGGAACAATTGGCTCATCGCTTGACGATTTATCGCTCGAATCAGCATATCTTTGCTCAGCTATACAGCCCATGTGGCACCAAAGTTCTTGCTTCAGCTTCTACTATGGAAGCCGACATTAAAAAAGCATTGAACGGTAATGGTGGCAACAGTGCTGCTGCTCAGCAAATTGGCAAAACTATTGCTGAACGCGCCATCAAGGCAGGTGTTACAGAAGTAGCATTTGACCGTGCTGGTTTCCGTTATCACGGCCGCGTGAAAGCGTTGGCAGAGGCTGCGCGTGAAGCCGGCCTTAAGTTCTGATCGCGAAGGCTCAAGGAAATAATATGGCAAAGATGCAAAATAAAGTTCAATCTGAAGAGCGTGATGATGGTTTGCGTGAAAAGATGATCGCTGTAAACCGAGTGACCAAAGTTGTTAAAGGTGGTCGTATTCTCGGTTTTGCTGCACTAACAGTAGTTGGTGATGGTGACGGCGGTATCGGTATGGGTAAAGGCAAATCAAAAGAAGTGCCAGTAGCCGTACAAAAGGCAATGGATGAAGCACGTCGCAAGATGTTTAAAGTTTCTCTACGCAGTGGCACATTGCAACACACAGTAGTTGGTGAGCATGGCGCATCACGCGTTTTGATTTCTCCAGCTAAAGAAGGTACTGGCGTTATTGCTGGTGGCCCAATGCGTGCTGTGTTTGATGTGATGGGTATCACTAACGTGGTTGCAAAATCACTTGGTTCAACAAACCCATACAACATGGTTCGTGCAACATTGGATGGCTTGCGCAAAATGAGCACTCCTTCAGAAATCGCTGCTAAGCGTGGTAAGTCTGTAGAGGAGATCCTAGGTTAATCGCCGGGAAAGAAAATATGAGCACAGTAAAAATTCAACTTGTACGTAGCCTTATTGCTACACGTGAAGATCATCGCGCAACAGTTCGTGGTTTAGGTTTGCGTCGCGTGAATTCTGTTTCTGAATTGCAAGACACGCCAGCTGTACGCGGCATGATTAACAAAGTGTCTTACTTGGTAAAAGTAATCAAGTAATACTTAGGGATAGTTATGGAACTCAATAAAATTAAACCAGCAGAAGGTGCTAAGCACGCTAAGCGTCGCGTAGGTCGTGGCATTGGCTCTGGCTTGGGTAAAACAGCTGGTCGTGGCCATAAAGGTCAAAAGTCTCGTTCAGGCGGCTTCCACAAAGTTGGTTTCGAAGGCGGTCAAATGCCTTTGTATCGCCGTTTGCCTAAACGTGGTTTTATTTCTTTAACAAAGCAATTTGATGGCCAAGTAACTTTGGGCGCATTGCAAAAGCTTGGTTTAGCTGAAGTTGACTTGGTTGCTCTTAAGAAGAGTGGCTTGGTTTCTGGCTTAACAAAGAGCGTGAAAATCATCAAAACTGGTGAGTTATCAATGGCAATCACTGTGCGTGGCTTATCAGCTACAGCTGGTGCTAAAGCTGCTGTTGAAGCTGCTGGTGGCAAATTTGTTGAAGCAGCATAAGAGTTAATTAATTTATATGGCCATTGCGACACCTAACGCATCAAGCTTGAAATCAGGAAGCAAGTTCGCCGACTTACGTCGTCGCTTGATGTTCTTGGTTTTGGCTTTGGTCGTCTATCGCATTGGCGCACATATTCCTGTGCCTGGAATTGATCCAGACCAATTAGCTCAGTTGTTCAATAGCCAAAGTGGCGGCATCTTGGGAATGTTTAACTTGTTCTCAGGTGGCGCACTTTCTAGATTTACAGTTTTTGCCTTGGGCATCATGCCTTACATTTCTGCATCAATCATCATGCAGTTATTGACGATTGTTCTTCCTTCATTAGAGTCATTGAAGAAAGATGGTCAGGCAGGTCAAAGAAAAATTACTCAGTACACACGCTACGGCACAGTTGTATTGGCAACATTCCAAGCATTAGGTATTGCGATTGCATTAGAAGCGCAACCTGGCTTGGTGATTGATCCTAGTTTTGTATTCCGCCTAAACACAGTGATTACTTTGGTAACAGGAACAATGTTCTTGATGTGGTTGGGTGAGCAAATCACAGAGCGTGGTTTAGGTAACGGTATTTCTATCATTATTTTTGGTGGTATCGCAGCTGGTTTACCAAATGCTTTGGGTGGTTTGTTCGAGTTGGTTCGTACTGGATCAATGAGCGCAATTTCTGCAATTTTGATTGTTGCAATCGTTATTGCTGTCACATATTTCGTGGTTTTTGTAGAGCGTGGTCAACGCCGTGTGTTGGTTAACTACGCTAAGCGTCAAGTTGGCAACAAGGTATATGGCGGCCAATCTTCACATTTACCGTTGAAGTTAAATATGGCTGGTGTTATCCCTCCAATTTTTGCTTCATCAATTATTTTGTTCCCAGCGACTATTGCTGGTTGGTTTACAGCGGGTGAAACAACCAACCCTGTAACTTTATTTATTAAAGATTTGGCTGCGACTTTATCGCCAGGTCAGCCTGTATATATTTTGATGTATGCATTGGCAATTATTTTCTTCTGCTTTTTCTATACAGCGATGGTTTTCAATAGCCGCGAAACAGCAGATAACTTGAAGAAGAGTGGTGCGTTTGTTCCTGGTATTCGTCCTGGTGATCAGACAGCCCGTTACGTTGACAAAATTTTGACACGCTTGACCTTGATGGGCGCTGCTTACATGGTTTTAGTGTGTTTGTTACCAGAGTTTTTAGTGTTGCGTTGGAATGTGCCGTTCTACTTTGGTGGTACATCACTTCTCATCATCGTAGTCGTAACAATGGACTTCATGGCTCAAGTTCAGTCTTACATGATGCAGCAACAATATGATTCACTATTGAAGAAGGCTAACTTCAAAATGGGTAACTCGTAAGCTATATGGCAAAAGATGATGTCATTCAAATGGCTGGCGAGATTGTGGAAAACTTGCCTAACGCTATGTTCCGTGTGAAGTTAGAAAACGGTCATGTGGTGTTAGGACATATCTCGGGAAAAATGCGTATGCACTATATCCGCATTCTTCCTGGTGACAAAGTTACTGTGGAGCTTACTCCATACGACTTGTCAAAAGCGCGAATTGTGTTCCGCGCGAAGTAGTAACTAATTGTATAGAAGAGGTTAATTATGAAAGTTTTGGCATCTGTAAAGTGTATCTGCCGCAACTGCAAGATTATTAAGCGCAAGCGCGTGGTTCGAGTGATCTGTT
>CAYFKY010000076.1:0-4995 GCA_964343915.1 uncultured Polynucleobacter sp.
CGTGAAGGCGGTCGTACTGTAGGCGCTGGTGTGGTTGCTAAAGTTTTAGATTAATAGTTTTGCAGAAAACGGTGGCGTGAATGTTGCGCGCCACCGAGCTCTTTAAGTTATATCGCGACAACATCGCACTGCTCTTTAGGATAAAAAATGCAAAATCAAAAAATTCGTATCAGATTAAAAGCTTTTGACTATCGTTTGATCGACCAGTCAGCAGCTGAAATCGTAGACACAGCTAAGCGCACTGGCGCAGTTGTTAAGGGTCCAGTACCTTTGCCAACTCGTATTGAGCGTTTTGACATCCTACGTTCACCACACGTTAACAAGACTTCACGTGACCAATTAGAGATCCGCACGCACTTGCGCTTGATGGATATCGTTGATCCTACTGAAAAAACTGTTGATGCGTTGATGAAATTGGACCTTCCAGCTGGCGTAGACGTAGAAATTAAGCTTCAGTAAGCAAAAAACTGCTATTGCGGGGTCTTAAAAAAGGCGCTACAATAGCGGGCTTTCCAGAAATTTCTGGAAAAAGTAGTTAATTAAGCATTATTTATAAATTTCCGCTGACCAATCGTAGTCAGCATTGGAGTAATGATATGAGCCTAGGCTTAATCGGCCGCAAGGTTGGTATGACCCGCCTCTTTACAGATGAGGGTGATGCTGTACCGGTCACAGTTATCGACGTTAGCGATAACCGCATTGCGCAAGTAAAAACCGAAGAAACTGACGGTTATACAGCTGTTCAGTTGGCATTTGGTACTCGCCGTGCTTCACGCGTTGTAAAACCTCAAGCTGGTCACTATGCAAAAGCAGGTGTATTGGCAGGTAGCGCATTAAACGAATTCCGAATCGATGCAGCTAAAGCTGGTGAGCTTAAAGTTGGCGACGTTATCGGTCTTGATACATTTGCAGTTGGCCAAAAGGTTGATGTGCAAGGTACAACGATTGGTAAAGGTTATGCCGGTACTATTAAGCGTTACCACTTCGCTTCTGGTCGTGCATCACACGGTAACTCACGTTCACATAATGTTCCTGGCTCTATCGGTATGGCTCAGGATCCAGGTCGTGTTTTCCCAGGTAAGCGCATGACAGGTCACTTGGGTGACGTGACACGCACAGTTCAAAATCTTGAAGTTGCTCGTATCGACGCAGAACGTAAATTGCTCTTAATTAAAGGTGCAATTCCTGGTTCACGTGGCGGCAAAGTCATCATTACACCAGCAGTTAAAGCTGCTGCTGTTAAATAAGGAGCGCCCATATGGAACTAAAGCTACTACAAGCTGACGGAAAACTGTGTGCAGGCGTTGCTGCTTCTCCAGAAGTTTTCGAGCGTGAATATAACGAAGCATTGATTCACCAGATCGTTGTTGCTTATCAAGCCAACGCTCGTAGCGGTAATCGTGCTCAAAAAGACCGTGAACAAGTTAAACATACTACTAAGAAGCCATGGCGCCAAAAAGGTACTGGCCGTGCTCGTGCTGGTATGTCATCTTCACCATTGTGGCGCGGGGGTGGTCGTATATTCCCTAACTCACCTGAAGAGAACTTTTCACAAAAAGTTAACAAGAAGATGTATCGCGCAGGTATGCGTTCAATCTTCTCTCAGTTGGCTCGCGAAGGTCGTTTAAACATCGTTGAGAGTTTTTCAGTTGATGCTCCAAAAACAAAATTGCTAGCTGAAAAAGTTAAAGCAATGGGCTTGGAGTCAGTTTTGATCATCTCTGATAAGGTTGATGAGAACTTGTATTTGGCTCAAATGATCGCTACACGTAAAAATGATCATCGCTTGATGCAAGTGTTGGTTGGCCCAGTTATTTCTGAGAAAGCAACATTTGTTGCTGACAAGAATGAGCAAGTGGTTTTCCAAGTTATGCGCGATGCTAACAAGTTAGAAATCAAAGCTGCAGTTGAACTATTGTTCAAAGTGCAAGTGGAATCAGTGCAGGTTGTTAATCAAAAGGGTAAAGCTAAGCGCTTTGGTCGTTTTGAAGGTCGTCGCAACCACACTAAGAAGGCTTATGTTTGCTTGAAGCCTGGTCAAGAAATCAATTTTGAAGCGGAGGCTAAGTAATTATGCCGCTAATGAAGACTAAACCGACTTCACCAGGACGTCGTTCCATGGTGAAAGTGGTGAATCCAGATTTGCATAAGGGTAAGCCTTTTGCAGGTTTGTTAGAGCCACAACATCAAAAATCAGGCCGTAACAACAACGGTCACATCACTACTCGTCATAAGGGTGGTGGTCATAAGCATCACTATCGTATCGTTGACTTTAAGCGTAACGATAAAGATGGTATTCCAGCAAAAATTGAACGTCTTGAATACGATCCTAACCGCAGCGCAAACTTAGCATTGTTGCTTTTTGCAGACGGTGAGCGTCGTTACATCATCGCTCCTAAAGGTGCGGTTGTTGGTCAAGCGATCATGAGTGGTTCAGAAGCACCAATTAAAGTTGGTAACAACTTGCCATTACGCAACATTCCAGTGGGTAGCACAATTCACTGTGTAGAAATGTTGCCAGGTAAAGGTGCTCAAATGGTTCGTACAGCTGGTGGCTCAGCCGTTCTTTTGGCTCGTGAAGGTGTTTACGGTCAAGTGCGTTTGCGCTCTGGTGAAGTACGTCGTGTACACATTGAGTGTCGTGCAACGATTGGTGAAGTAGGCAATGAAGAGCACAGCCTACGTCAAATCGGTAAAGCGGGTGCAACTCGCTGGCGCGGTATTCGTCCAACAGTTCGCGGTGTTGCAATGAACCCAGTCGATCACCCACATGGTGGTGGTGAAGGTCGTACAGGTGAAGGTCGTGTTCCAGTATCTCCATGGGGCACACCAACTAAGGGTTACAGAACACGTCGCAATAAGCGTACGACAAGCATGATTGCTCAACGTCGTCAAAAGCGCTAATAGAATAAGGAAATAGACATGACGCGCTCAGCTAAAAAAGGTCCATTCTGCGAAGTAACCCTTGTTAAAAAGGTTGAAACTGCAGTAGCCAACAAAGATAAGAAGCCCATCAAGACATGGTCACGCCGTTCGACCATTCTTCCAGACTTCATTGGTCTCACAATTGCCGTCCACAATGGTCGTCAGCATGTACCTGTGTACATCACTGAAAACATGGTTGGACATAAATTAGGTGAGTTTGCCCTAACGCGCACCTTCAAAGGTCACGCGGCAGATAAGAAAGCGAAGAAGTAAGAGGACGATGATGGAATCTAAAGCTATTCACCGCAGCGCCCGCATTTCAGCGCAAAAAACACGTTTGGTTGCTGACCAAATCCGTGGTTTGCCAATTGCACGCGCTTTAAACATTCTCACTTTCAGCCCTAAAAAAGCTGCATTCATCATGAAGAAAGTGGTTGAGTCTGCTATCGCTAACGCGGAGCACAACTCAGGTGCTGATATTGATGAGTTGAAAGTGAAAGCAGTCACAGTTGATAAGGCAACATCGCTCAAGCGTTTCACAGCTCGTGCTAAAGGCCGTGGCAACAAGATTGAAAAACAAACTTGTCACATCACTGTGACTTTGAGCAATTAAGGAAGAGACATGGGTCAGAAAATACATCCAACCGGATTTCGTCTCTCGGTAAGCCGCAACTGGACTTCACGCTGGTACGCTAACAGCACAGATTTTGCAAAAATGTTGCAAGAAGATGTGGAAGTTCGTAGCTACCTTAAGAAGAAATTGAAGAATGCATCAGTTAGCAAAGTTGTGATTGAGCGTCCTGCAAAGAACGCAAAGATCACAATCTATAGCTCACGTCCTGGTGTTGTTATTGGCAAAAAAGGCGAAGACATCGAAGTATTGCGCAAAGAGTTGCAAAAGCGCATGGGTGTTCCAGTTCACGTCAATATCGAAGAAATTCGTAAGCCAGAAGTTGATGCACAGCTAATTGCTGATTCAATTACTCAGCAACTTGAAAAACGTATCATGTTCCGTCGCGCTATGAAGCGTGCGATGCAAAGCGCAATGCGTCTTGGTGCTCAAGGTATCAAGATCATGAGCGCAGGTCGTTTGAATGGTGCAGAAATTGCTCGTACAGAATGGTATCGTGAAGGTCGTGTACCTCTTCATACATTGAAGGCTGATATTGAGTACGCAACTTCAGAAGCTGAAACAACATACGGCATCATCGGTGTGAAGGTATGGGTTTACAAAGGCGACACATTGGGTCGTACAGATGTAAACGCAGTTGCGCCTGCAGCACCTGAAGCAGATCAAGAGAAAAAGACTCGTCGTCCAAGCACACGTGCTCCACGTAAAGCTAAGGAAGACGGTGATAAGCCAGCAGCTGATGCTAAGCCAGCAGTAAAACGCGTGCGCAAAGTAACTAAGCCTGCTGAGAAGGCTGGAGAATAATTATGTTGCAACCAAAACGTCGTAAGTACCGTAAGGAACAAAAAGGCCGTAACACTGGTGTTGCCACACGTGGTAGCAGCGTGGCTTTTGGTGACTTTGGTTTGAAAGCAGTTGGTCGTGGTCGATTAACAGCTCGTCAAATTGAGTCAGCACGTCGCGCAATGACACGTCACATTAAGCGTGGTGGTCGTATTTGGATCCGTATTTTCCCAGACAAGCCAATTTCTCAGAAGCCTGCAGAAGTTCGTATGGGTAACGGTAAAGGTAACCCAGAGTACTACGTAGCTGAAATCCAACCAGGTAAAGTTTTATACGAGATGGATGGTGTGGACGAAGTATTGGCGCGCGAGGCATTTAGACTTGCTGCTGCTAAGTTGCCTATTCAAACTACATTTGTTGTGCGCCAAATCGGCGCCTAATCTGGACGGGACAAAATGAAAGCTTCCGATTTAAACGCTAAAGACGTTAACTCTTTAAACAATGAGTTATCTGAATTGCTAAAAGCCCAATTTAAATTGCGTATGCAAAAGGGTACTCAGCAACTTTCAGATACTAGCCAACTTGGCAAAGTAAAGCGCGACATTGCTCGTGTTAAGACTGTTATTGCCCAGAAAGCGAGCCAAAAATGACTGAAA
>CAYFKY010000077.1:0-4916 GCA_964343915.1 uncultured Polynucleobacter sp.
GTAGCTAGAATGCCAGCAAGGCCAGTACCTGCAATAAATTTGCGACGATCCATGGTTTCTCCGTTATTTAAAGTTTGCTGTTGTAGGTCACGAATGCATACGCAAGTTGACCATTGTTATGTTCTTCGCGGGCGACTTCTTCCCACATCATGTCATCAATATCTGGGAAGAATGCATCACCTTCTACTTCAGTATCCACCTCAGTGATGATGAGTTTGTCGACATAGGCCAGTGCCTCGTCGTAAATTTGTGCGCCACCAATGATGAACGCCTTCTCAACACCTGAGCAGGCATCAATCGCATCTTCTAACGATGTGAATGTTTCTGCGCCTTCGGCTTTAAATTCAGGATTACGGCTCACCACAAGATTGCGGCGACCAGGTAGTGGCCGACCTAATGACACCCAAGTATTGCGACCCATGATGATGGGGCAGCCTAAAGTGGTGTTCTTAAAGTGTTTTAAATCTTCAGGAAGATGCCAAGGTAGTGTGTTGTTAACGCCAATCACGCCATTTTTTGCACGCGCAACAATGATTGCTAATTCCACGATGATCCCTTTAAACCGCTACAGGAGCTTTGATGGGGTCATGGTGTTGATAACCAACAAGCTCAAAGTCTTCGTATTCGTAATCAAAAATAGAGGCTGGTTTACGACGAATCGCTAATTGTGGCAATTGCAATGGCTCGCGTGAGAGTTGCAAATTCACTTGATCCATGTGATTGGAGTACAAGTGACAATCTCCGCCTGTCCAGATGAATTCACCAGGTGTTAAGCCTGCTTGTTGCGCAATCATGTGTGTTAGCAAAGCATAGCTAGCAATATTGAATGGCACGCCCAAGAAAATATCAGCACTGCGTTGATACAGTTGGCAAGATAACTTGCCATCGGCCACATAAAACTGGAAGAAAGCGTGGCAAGGGGGGAGTGCCATGCGTGGAATCTCGGCAACGTTCCAAGCAGAAACGATCAAGCGACGAGAGTCGGGGTTATTTTTAATCTGATCCATCAACTGGCTAATTTGGTCAACATGCTCGCCGTTAGGTGCTGGCCATGAGCGCCATTGGTAGCCATAGATAGGACCTAGTTCGCCATCTTCTTTGGCCCATTCATCCCAGATGCTCACGCCACGTTCTTTTAACCAATTGTTATTGGTGCTGCCTTGCAAGAACCAAAGCAATTCAATGATGATGGATTTGAGATGTAGCTTCTTGGTCGTGACAACTGGAAAGCCCTGTTGTAGGTCAAAGCGCATCTGATGACCAAACACCGAAACTGTGCCCGTGCCCGTGCGATCTGATTTATGAGTGCCATTCGCTAAAACATGGCGCATGAGGTCTAAATATTGCTTCATGGAAAGATTCTACTATTAGTTATTTGCTAAAAGTGACAACGTGATCGGCCACTATTTTGATGCCAATTTTTTCACCAATGGCGTGATCGTGATGACTTGGCACCATTGTTAAAAGTTCTTGCCCAGATGCCAGTTTGACGGTGTATAAAAAATCGCCGCCTCTAAATGCTTTGGTTAACACCTCGGCTTGTAAAGGGCTGTCATCATCGTGCACGATATCGTCAGCGCGCAGTAGTACATCCACTTGCTCACCGGGTAAGCCATAGCTTGATTGTGGTAAAGGCAGGGTGCCCAATTCTATTTCTACAGCGGGTCCTGGGCGAGTGACACCAGGTACAAATACACCATAACCAACAAAATTCGCGACAAAGCGACTGGCCGGGCGGTGGTATAGGTTATAGGCGCTATCCCATTGCACCAAGCGACCATCGACCATCACGCCAATATCATCAGCAATTGCAAAAGCCTCAAACTGATCATGAGTGACCAATAGAGCGGTTGTGCCATTGGCTTTTAAGATATCTCTGATTTCACCAGCCAAGCGTTCGCGCAAATCCACATCCAAGTTAGAGAACGGTTCATCCAATAGCAGCAACTCAGGTTCTGGTGCCATGGCGCGAGCCAGTGCCACGCGCTGTTGTTGACCGCCTGATAATTCATGAGGGTAACGTGAACCCACATTTTTAAGACCAACACGCTCCAGCCACTCTTCAGCTTTTTGCAAAGCCTCTTTCTTGGGTAAATCCCTCAAACCAAACGCCACGTTTTGAGCATTGGTTAAATGGGGGAAGAGGGCGTAATCCTGAAACACCACGCCCACACGTCTTTTTTCTGGAGCGAGAGTTGTTTCTGGTGAACTAACGACTTGTTTGTCTAGGGTGATTTCACCTGCTTGAATGGGTTCAAAACCACAAATGGCACGCAACACTGTTGATTTGCCGCAACCTGATGGACCTAGCAAACAACCAATCCGACCATGTCTTAATTGCATGGTCAGGCCTTGGACAACTTCATTCCAGCTACCTGATTTTTCACCAGGGTAGCCCACATGAATATCCTTTAAATTTAAATGAATTGGTGGCGTATCGATAATCATTCTTATAATTGTCTCATCTTGCGACTACGTTTAACACCCATACTCCTGTCATTAATATTGGCTTTGCCAATATTAGGGATTTTTGCAGCTCTTTTAAACCCCCAGGCAACCAGTGGGGATGTATTAACTCACCTAATAACCACGGTGCTTCCAGGTTA
Source organism: uncultured Polynucleobacter sp. (assembly GCA_964343915.1). Lineage (GTDB taxonomy): Bacteria > Pseudomonadota > Gammaproteobacteria > Burkholderiales > Burkholderiaceae > Polynucleobacter. The sequence continues at coordinate 2,607 of CAYFKY010000077.1, forward strand.
TGCTTGGACCACTTTATTAATGGCTATTGGGGTGGCTTGGGGTGTAGCTAGCATGGGTATTATCACTGCTTGGCTAGTGGCTACCTGTGATTTTCCGGGTAAGCGTATCTACGAGTGGGCCTTGATTTTGCCGTTGGCGATGCCAACCTATGTCATGGCCTATGCCTACACTGATTTTTTCCAGTTTTCAGGACCTATACAGACCTTTTTAAGAGATTTATTGGGTGTTCCAAAGTTGGAGTGGTTCCCAGAACCTAGATCGGTTTGGGGAGCAGTTTGCGTCCTGAGTTTGGCTTTATACCCTTATGTTTATTTGTTGTGCCGCACTGCTTTTTTAGAACGCAGTCCACGATTGATCGATGCGGCAAGAACTTTGGGCGCCAGTCCTTGGAGTGCATTCTGGCAAGTGGCTTTACCAATGGCTAGACCTGCCACTATGGCTGGTGTTGCTTTAGCTTTGATGGAAGCGGTGGCAGATTACGGTGCGATGTCTTACTTTGGTGTTCAAACCATGACAACAGGTATTTATCGTGCTTGGTTGGGCATGGGAGATCGCATAGCTGCAGTGCAACTCTCAGCAGCTTTGCTAGGGGTGATTTTCTTACTCTTGATGTTGGAGCACGCTAGTCGTCGTCAAATGCGCTTTGCTGCTAATGGACAGCGTTTTAGGCAAATCAAGCCTTGGCGACTACAGGGTAAGAAAGCTTTTTGGGCCAGTCTCTCATGTGCCTTGCCGATGATTTTTGGTTTTATATTGCCCGTCATCATCATGGCTTATCTGGCTCTCACAAGCGGTGAGGCCTTGAATGATCGCTACTGGACATGGCTCACGAATACTTTGACGCTATCGGCTGTCACAGCGATTTGCGCCGTCATCATTGCGGTTTGGTTAGCCTACAGTGCTCGCATGGCCAAAGGTGGTTTGCAGTTGTTGGCCAATCGGATGGTGAGTTTGGGTTATGCGGTTCCTGGCGCTGTACTGGCAGTAGGCGTATTAATTTTATTGGGCCAGTTAGATTTAGCTTGGTTGTTGTCTGGTTCAGTATTCATTTTGGTTTACGCTTATCTCACCCGTTTTTTATCTTCTGGGTTGCAAACTGTGGAGGCGGGTTTAAGCAAAATCACGCCAAGCATGGATGCTAGCGCCATGAGTTTGGGTTCGGGCAAATGGGAGTTGCTCACCAAAATACATTTGCCATTATTGCGCCGTAGTTTATTGACTGCTGGCTTATTGGTATTCGTGGATGTGATGAAAGAGTTGCCAGCCACCTTGGTGTTGAGGCCATTTAACTTCGATACCTTGGCTGTGATTACTTATCAGTTGGCAGCTGATGAGCGTTTGGCGGAAGCTGCTTGGCCTGCATTAACAATTGTTCTAGCAGGTTTGCTGCCGGTGATTATTCTTTCAAGAGCGATGTCACGCGACTCTTAATTAGATGTTTTAGCTTTACCGCTCACACCTAAAATTTCATGTAATTTGCTAGAGGTGGTGGTGTACTGCAGTAACACCGGTTCATTGGGATGAATCAACTCTGCGCAAGCAAAAGCCGCCAGTGTTGCTTCATGAAAGCCACTGACAATCAACTTTCTTTTGCCAGGATAGGTGTTGATGTCACCAATTGCAAAAATGCCTGGCACATTGGTTTGAAACTTAGCGGTATCAACAGGAACTTGCTTGCGTTCTAAATCTACTCCCCAGTCAGCTATTGGACCAAGTTGAGGTGAGATGCCTAGATAAACCAACAAGGCATCAAACTTCACATCATCGATTGTGCCGTTAGGGCTTGTAACGTTTATTTGAGCGCATGATCTATTGCTGATAGGTAACCCAGTGATTTGCCCAGCTTTAAAAGTTACTTGGCCACTGGTGCGTAGTTGTTCAAATTTTGCCAACAAGTCATCAGGTGCTTTTAAAACATCACGACGATGAATCAAGGTCACGCTTTTAGAGATGTTAGTTAATTCAATGGCAGCGTTCACAGCGCTTTCATCTCCACCATAAATCACCACATCTAAATCTTTAAATCGAGATAAGTTCTGAGGGTGATAAAACACTTGTTTACCAACCAAGGCATCAATGCCATCAACAGCTAGCCTCTTTGGTTTAAATGCGCCTACGCCAGTAGCCAAGATAATTGTTTTGGCGATAAACGTATGGTGAGTGGTTGTTACTTCAAATTCAGAATCTAATTGATGCGTTAGACCGCTAACTTCCTCACCCCAATGAAACACCGCATTCATGGGTTTGATTTGTTCTAATAGATTGCTAACCAATTCTGCGCCAGTGCAGTACGGAATGCCTGGGATGTC
>CAYFKY010000078.1:0-2716 GCA_964343915.1 uncultured Polynucleobacter sp.
TAATAAAAAAAGCTGCCTAGGCAGCTTTTTTGTTGGAACTTTGATTACTGATTACAAATTACAAAACGTAACCAATATGTGCGGCAGCTAATGCGAACAAAATCGCCAAGCAAGTAGCACCTGCCAACATCACGATCATAGTGATGATTTTCTTGTTAATTACTTCTTTACTTTCGCTGTGCCATTCGTTCATTACAAGCTCCCTCATCAAAAATTAGGCTATGAGACGTATTATCCATGAAAAATGAGCTTTATTTGATATTTATCAAATTTCGCACCTCAAGAATTACTTCTGAGGGGGTCATACCAATCGGACCAACCCCTTGATTTAAAAGGTTATCCGCAGCACCAGAGTGCAATTCAACGGCAAGACAAGTGGCTTCATAGGCGTTCAGGTTATGCCTGATGCCCTGGGCAAGGATCGCAGCAGTGATACCTGTTAAAACATCACCCATGCCACCGACACCCATCCCTGGATTCCCTCGATGGCATTCCTGCATTACCTGATCTGGAGCATACACAAGCGTGTGATGCCCCTTCAAAACCACAATTGATTGCGTTAGTTCAACCAACTTTTGGGCGGCTACTTCACGATCAGCCTGAATTTGTTCTGTCGACTCTTTGAGCAAATTGGCCGCCTCGCCTGGATGAGGGGTCAATACCGTGCTTAATGATGGCCTGGCTTTTAATTGACTGAGTAGGTGTGGATCAGTCGCAATGAGATTGATTGCATCAGCATCAATTACCAATAAAGCTGTTGACCGCAAAGACTCCAATAAAAGCCTCTTGGCCAAGTCTCCTTGACCTAAACCTGGACCAATTGCAATGACATCAGGTTGAATTTTCTCAATATCCCCTGCTTGCGCAATGCGTAGCATTAACTCTGGCTGATCGGAGAGCACTGAAACAGCTCGCTCATCAATAAAACCAAGAATTACCCAACCAGCTCCAGCGTGTAAAGCCGCTCTACCAGCTAAGAGCGCGGCTCCCGCCATGCCTGGCGCACCACCGATGATTAAGACCTTTCCTGCATGCCCTTTATGCTCGTGAGCCTGCCTTTGAAGACGCGGTATTAAGTGGAATGTACTAAGTGTTTGGGCTGTCATGAAAATTGGCTAAAAAGTCTATACTCAAGGTTACAACAAAAAAGGAGACCCGAATGAATTTACATCTGTATTACTGCCCTGGCACATGCTCATTTGTTCCACATGTTGCATTAGAACTTGTTAAAGAAAGTTCTAATCAGGATTACAGTGGCACAGTCATTAATTTAAAAAATGGCGAACAACTCAAACCTGAATACAAAGCGATTAATCCAAGAGGTCAAGTGCCTGCTCTGATTGTTGACGGCAAATTAGTTACCCAAGTAATGGCAATCACGACTTTTTTACATGAGACATTTCCCAAGGCGCAAATTTTCCCAACCGATGCAATGGCAAAAGCTCAGGCAGTGTCGTTGCTTGCCTGGATGAATAACACTGTGCACCCAACATTTACTCGTGTATTTAGATCTGAGCGCTTTGGTGATGAAGCTGGTAAAGCAGGCGTGAAAGCAATGGCACTAGAAGCATTCAAAGGTTACTTGGCAGAAATTGATGGTTTGGTATCAAACGGCCAAACTTATATTTGTGGCTCACAACTGACGCCCGCAGATATTTACGCGATTGCATTTATACGTTGGGGCGGTGCTGCTGGCATCAATCCAGCCAACTATCCAAACTACCAAGCATATGCAACCCGCCTAGCTGCATTACCCACTGTTGATCGCATCATGCAAAAAGAAGGTATTAACCTCAATACCTATACGGGTTGATAAGCAAAAGGTTGAAAGTAGATTTACTCATTGATGTTGACTCATACATCATTAATGAGTAGATCTTCTCCACCTCTTGAGTAGCAAGGCATTGGTCACCACGCTCACACTAGATGCAGCCATCGCCGCACCAGCCAACATCGGCGTCAAGTAACCCAAAGCAGCCATAGGGATACCAACCAAGTTATAAATAAACGCCCAAAATAAATTTTGTTTTATTTTCTGCCAAGTCTTCCTTGAAATTTCAATAGCATCAGGTATCAAACCTGGATCACCGCGCATCAATGTGATTCCAGCAGCATGAATAGCAATGTCTGTACCTGTCGATACAGCAATACCCACATCAGCGGCAGCCAATGCTGGCGCATCATTCACACCATCACCCACCATCGCAACGAATCCATTGTTAGTTTGCAACTTGAGTGATTGAATCAAATCTGCTTTTTTCTCTGGCATCACTTCTGCATAAACGTCATCAATACCAATTTTTTTAGCAATTAGATTTGCCACCAAATGATTGTCTCCAGAAATCATCACAGTCTTAATCTTCATGGCTTTAAGTCGTGCAATCACTTCTGCTACACCAGGCTTTAACTCGTCCCCAAACGAAATAACTGCTAAAACCAATTTTTCTGTTTGATCAACCAAACAAGAAACACTGCGACCTTGGTTTAGCTCATCGAGCGCAATCAGATTAATCTTGCTCAATTGATCTGCCGACAAAATATCTTTCAACGCATGATGACTGATGAGTGCAATGGTCTTATTTTGATAGACCCCAGACATGCACTGGCCTTCAATGCCTTGACCAACTTTGGCTGTAATACCTGCAAAGAGAGCAGGAGTTACATTCTTCTCCTGCACAAAGTTGATAACTGCTTTGGCTAGAGGATGTTCACTACC
>CAYFKY010000078.1:2816-4878 GCA_964343915.1 uncultured Polynucleobacter sp.
CCTGTTCCAGCCATGATTGCTGCAGGAGTCGCAAGACCCAAGGCACAAGGACAAGCAATTACCAAAATGGCCACCGAGTAAAGCAATGCATTTTCAAATTGGTGAAAAACCAAGTATTGCGCCACAAAATTGATGAGCGCTATAAGAATGACTGCCGGCACAAACCAAGAACTCACCCGATCTACTAAGCGCTGAATCGGCGCTTTTTTTGCCTGAGCATCTTCTACCATTTGAATCATTTTGGCGAGCGTGCTTTCTTCACCAACATCCGTGGCCTCAATAATCAAGCGCCCTGAGCCATTCATCGACCCGCCTGTTACTCTTGAGCCCACTCGCTTATCAATTAAATGAGTCTCACCTGTCAACATAGACTCGTCTAACTCACTTGTGCCATCCAGCACCACTCCATCCACGGGCATGCGCTCACCGGGCAATACAACCACCCAATCGCCAGGCAATATTTGTGCAATCGGCAATTCTTTGTAATCTAAATTTTTAAGATCTTTGGTGCTCATCAGCTTGGCTTGATCGGGCCATAAGGCTTGCAACGCACTAATAGCTTCTGTGGTTTCTTTTTTAGCGCGAGCTTCTAGCCACTTACCCAACATCACCAACGAAATAACAACCGATGAGCTTTCAAAATAAAGGTCGTGATTGTTATGGCCGCCATGACCCCAACCGGATAAATACCACTGATAAATACTTAGCCCATAAGCAGCACTTGTTCCAATCGCCACCAACAAATCCATGTTGCCAGACCCCATGCGCAAACCTTTAAAGCCAGCGACATAAAAACGAGAGCCCAAAACAAATTGAACGGGTGTTGCCAATAAAAACTGTAGCCACCCAGGCAACATCCAATGCACTCCTAATGGCATCAATAACATCGGCAGCATCAAAGGAAACGACAAGCCAATGGCTAATGCAACTGCATATGGTCCGTGCAAATCAAAAATGCTTTTTTGTTTTTGTTGATGATTTTGATGATTGATGGGGCTCGCTTCAAATCCAGCCTTTTCAATGGCAGCAATTAAATGGCCGACTAAATGATCAGGTGATTGATTAATTCTGATCTGAGCTTTTTCAGTCGCCAAATTGACACTGGCAACATCTACCCCTTCGACTTTTAGTAAAGATTTTTCAACCCGTGCCACACACGAGGCGCAAGTCATACCATCAATTTTTAGGGTGACTAATTGGCTCATACAATTCATAATTAAAGCAGATTGATATTAATCTTATTGTCCTACTAATAACGCAATTAATCCTTTTGAAAGCTAAAAAAATGACTATCACCCTGACTGTAAACGGCATGAATTGTGGGCACTGTACACAGACCATTACCAAGGCAATTTTGGCTATTGATCCAAAAGCGACTGTAGAAACAGATATACCTAGTAAAACTGTGAAAGTATCGAGCCAATTAGAGAACGAAAAAATTAGCGCCGCAGTCGCTGATGCTGGGTACGATGTGGTTACTGTTGCTTAATGGTTAATTAATGGACGTTTCACAAATTATTCAGACCATAGCGATTTACGCTATACCCGTCATATTTGCCATTACCCTGCATGAGGCAGCACATGGTTATGCGGCCAAACAATTTGGCGACAACACAGCCTACGTGCTTGGCCGAGTCACACTCAATCCCATCAAACACATCGACCCAATGGGTACGATTGTTGTCCCCCTGTTGTTGTACTTTGCAACATCAGGTAGCTTCCTGTTCGGCTATGCTAAACCAGTACCTGTTAGATTTGGTAATTTAAGGCATCCCAAAAAAGACATGGTTTGGGTGGCCCTTGCCGGTCCCGGATCAAATTTAGTCCAAGCACTTGCTTGGGCAATTGTTTATTTATTACTCATCAAATTTGGCACCACCGAACGGTTTCTATTAGGCATGTGCCAAGCTGGCGTATTAGCCAATGTGGTGATGTTTGTTTTTAATCTATTCCCCTTGCCGCCACTAGATGGTGGTCGCATCTTAGTGGGCTTGTTGCCATGGAAACAAGCCGCCATGGTATCCAAAATCGAACCATGGGGTTTTTATATCGTTTTAGCACT
>CAYFKY010000079.1:0-4870 GCA_964343915.1 uncultured Polynucleobacter sp.
ATTGACTCTTTAATTGTAAGGAATTATTAAGGAAAGTTGCAAAAACATTAGCCTGAAATTACTAGAACTTACCCTTATAGTTCAGCGGTTCTTCAAGAAAAATTGTTCAAAAAGATGATGTTGTGATCAGAGGTAATCACAACATCATCTTTTTGTGCCCGTTTTGCAATCTTTAAGACCATCTTATCTTTACTAATTAGCATGGCAGGCTTGAGGGTATAGGCTAAATTTATAAATACTTGATCATCCCTATCCTTGCACTTCCAAGGAGCAATATCAAGCACATCATCATTGATCAATCTAGACCATGAACGCCACTGAGACATAATTTCATGTTGTTTTTCTTCTGAGAGCGAAAATTGTTCACGTCCAATCACATCAAGAAACTCTGCCAAAGTTTTATCCGTTGCAACAGCATCTAAGCTTCCTGCTATTAACGCAGCCCTTAGTGGATGAGCCCTGCTGTCATCAAAAACCAAAACATCCAAAAGAATATTTGTATCTAAAACAACTACCGGCTTCACTCAACAGTCACCGATTTAGCCAGATTTCTTGGTTTGTCCACGTCTGTACCTCTGGCGCAAGCTGTGTGATAGGCAAGCAATTGCAATGGGACAACATGCAATATCGGTGATAAGTCACCATAATGCTCAGGCATGCGAATCACGTGAATACCATCTTCAGCCACAATGTGAGTATCAGAATCAGCGAAGACATATAAACGTCCACCTCGCGCTTTAACTTCTTGCATATTTGATTTGAGTTTTTCTAATAATGCATCGTTAGGTGCCACCGTTACAACCGGCATTTGATCTGTAACCAAAGCTAATGGGCCATGTTTTAACTCACCAGCCGGATAAGCCTCAGCATGAATATAAGAAATTTCTTTTAATTTAAGCGCACCCTCTAAAGCAATTGGATAGTGCAATCCACGCCCTAAAAATAAAGCGTTTTCACACTTAGCAAATGCCTCACTCCAAGCAATAATTTGCGGCTCCAAAGCCAATGCCGCATTGATTGCAGATGGCAAATGACGCAAACGACTAAACGCATCATGCTCTTGATTGCTTGAAAGCTGTTTTTTGTTTTTTGCCAAAGTAAGTGCCAGCAAATACAAGCCAACCAATTGAGTGGTAAATGCCTTTGTTGATGCAACACCAATCTCTGTACCGGCATGAGTTAAGAAACGATATTTTGTCTCTCGCACCATTGCACTAGTTGCAACATTACAGATAGCTAAAGTTTCTGTATGACCTAATGCCTGCGCATGTCGCAAAGCTGCCAATGTATCTGCTGTTTCTCCTGACTGAGAAACAACTACCACTAAAGCATTCGGATTTGGAACTGTTTTTCTGTATCGATATTCACTCGCTATTTCAACCTGAGTAGAAATTCCAGCCAAATCTTCTAACCAATATTTAGCGGTGCTGGCAGCATAGTAGCTAGTACCACACGCCAAAATTAGTATGCTGTTAATTTTCTGAAAGTCTTCAGCGCAAGCGCCAAATAGTGACGGATCAGCACTTTGCGCATGACCCAACGTATCGGCAATCGCTCTTGGTTGCTCAAAAATCTCTTTCTGCATGTAATGCTGATAGGGCCCTAAATCAACCGCAGCAGTTTGAGCAGGCACTGGTTTTTGTAATCTATTTTGAGGAGCGCCAGCAAGGTTGGTGATACTAATACCATCCGTGGTCAAAACAGCAATATCACCTTCTTCTAAATAAGCCATAGATGTAGCATGCTCTGCCACAGCCAGAGCATCAGATGCCAAAAAGTTTTCTTCTTTGCCATATGCCACCACCAAAGGTGAACCAGCTCTAGCGCCCACCAAAACGTTAGGAGCATCTTGTGCAATCACTCCAATTGCATACGCCCCATGCAAACGAGGAATGACTGCTCTCACAGCAGTAGGCAAATCACGCTCACTCATCTTTGTATAAGCTTGATGAATTAAATGCGCAATAACTTCTGTATCAGTTTGAGAAACAAAGATATAACCAGCCGATTGAAGCTCCTGACGGAGTTCTTCATAGTTCTCAATAATGCCGTTATGAACCAACCCAATTAAATTATTAGAAAAATGAGGGTGAGCATTCACTGTATCTGGCTTGCCATGCGTTGCCCATCTGGTGTGTGCAATACCAATACTGCCCGACATTTTTTCGCCTTGCTCACCTAAATCAGCAACGCGCTCTGTAGTCCTAGCTCTCACCAATTCATTGTTTGAAATTAATGCAAAGCCACAAGAGTCATAACCACGGTACTCCAAGCGACGCAAGCCCTCTACAAGAACTCCAACAATATTTCTTTTAGCTATCGCGCCAACAATACCGCACATGACTGCATCCTATTAATGAATCGTTCTATTTATTTTTCTTAACAGGCCTTTGCCAATTAAGTGAGATTTGCTTAGCCCTGGTAACGGTTAACTGGTTCGGCGGAGCATCTTTTGTTAATGTCGTTCCAGCACCTAAAGTAGCACCCTTGCCTACAGTTACTGGGGCAACCAATTGAGTATCGGAGCCAATAAAAGCTTCGTCTTCAATAACAGTTCTATGCTTGTTAACCCCGTCGTAGTTGCAAGTAATTGTTCCTGCGCCCACGTTAACTTTTTTACCAATCGTCGCATCACCGATGTAAGCCAAATGATTTGCTTTGCTTTGTGATGCTATCTGGCTGTTTTTAACTTCTACAAAATTGCCAATATGCACTTCTTCCGATAAGTCTGTGCCAGGTCGCAATCTTGCATAAGGTCCAATAATGCTTTTAGCTCCAACCTTGGCCTGATCAATATGTGTGTACGCTTGAATGACTGCGCCTTGGTCTATTTGGGCATCACGAATGACACAATATGGTCCGATTGATACACCATCAGCCAAAGTAACTTTGCCTTCAAAAATACAGCCAACGTCGATTTTGACATCTTGGCCACAAATTAATTCACCACGCACATCAATTCTTGCTGGGTCCAATAGCGTGACGCCTAAATCAAGTAATCGGTTTGCCACTGCTAATTGCCATGTGCGCTCTAACTCAGCCAACTGACCACGGCTATTTACGCCCACGGTTTCCCAATCAAATTCTGGCGATGTTGAACAGACTAGAACACCATCATTCACAGCCATCTCAATAATATCGGTGAGGTAATACTCGCCTTGGGCATTATTCGGGGTCAGAGCACTCAACCAACGCTTTAAGTGTGCAGTTGGAACGGCCATCAAGCCAGTATTTATTTCTGTGATGGCTTTCACTTCAGAGCTAGCATCTTTTTCTTCAACAATTGACTGAATGCCGCCATCCTGATTTCTGACAATGCGACCATAACCAGTGGGATTGCTCATCTCTTGAGTAAGCAAAGCTAGAGCTCCGGTTGAAGCCAACTTTGATAACTTCTCAAGCGTACTAGTTTGAATTAATGGCACATCACCATAAAGTATTAATGTGTCCTTGGCATCATCCAAAAGATCGGCTGCTTGTAAAACAGCATGCCCCGTACCTTTTTGCTCAAGTTGATAGGCTGTTTTAGCAACCACACCTGACTTTTCTAGATAATCTTTGACAAGATCACCGCCATGCCCCAAAACAACTACTATCTGATGGTCGCCTGCCATAGCCTGTGCACTCGCAATAGCGTGCGCAAGCATCGGTTGGCCCGCAATTGGATGGAGCACTTTTGGCAAAGAGGAGCGCATGCGCTTTCCTTGTCCAGCGGCTAATATGACGATATTCATTGTTAATAATTATATGGGTTTATTGAAACCACTCCAAACTCTAAAATGGTTGGCCATTGGCGCACTTGCAAGCCTGCTACTGGCCTGTAGTGCTGTTCGCTTTGTATACAACCAAGGTGACGCTCTATCGCGTTGGTGGATTGACGATCATATTGGCCTAACTCAAGAGCAAGATAGCCTGATCAGGGAGGCTCTTGATCGTCATTTTTGGTGGCATAGAACGGCTCAACTTCAGGGGTTAGCCACCATCCTTGAAGAAATGCAGCAAAAACTCAATAAAAATATCTCGAAGAAAGATATTGCCTATTTTTATGGCGATATCAAAAAAAATAGTTATGTAATTGCTCACAAAGTAACTCCTGACATAGCTAAACTTTTTATGAGCCTTGAAGCATCACAAATTGAAAATGTCCGAAAACGGATGAGTCAAAATAATGAGAAATTTGTTAAAGAATGGCTCCCAAAAGAAAAGTCTGAGCAAGTCAAGGTGCGGATAGAAAAAACCATCCAAAGATCCGAGTGGTTTTTTGGAAAGCTAAACAAAGATCAAGAAGAAAAAATTAAAGCGCACATCATTGCCAATCCAATTGATATGAACTTAATTTACCAAGATAGATTACGTCGCCAGCAAGATTTGGTTCTTGTGATGAGCGAAATCACAAAAAAGAAACTTAATCAAAAAGAATCAGAAGCTTTAATCTCTGAGTACATCAAATATTTTGAATACGGAAGAAGCAAAGAACAGCAAGAAGCAACCAAGAAACGAGAGGAGATAGCACTTGGACTAGCCTCATTTGTAGTCGAGATAACAAATGATGATCAGAAAAAGTATGCTTCCGAAAGAGTAGAAAATTGGGTTAGCGACATCAACTCTCTTATCAAAGAGTCATCTGTACTGGCTGCCAAGAGATCTGCTCTTCCAAATCGCTAGAGCCGCTCGTATCAGTCAAATTTTTAAAATCAAACTGTTGCCCATCCATGAGGTGCGATGGCACAACATTTTGCAATGAACTAAACAAGCTTTCCACGCGACCCGGATATTTCTTTTCCCATTCTCGTAGCATGGCTTTCATGGCGTTACGCTGTAAATTTTCTTGGCTACCGCATAAATTACAAGGAATAATTGGGAAAGCCAT
>CAYFKY010000080.1:0-2789 GCA_964343915.1 uncultured Polynucleobacter sp.
TATTCAACACCTGAAATCACAATACCGCAACGTGTACCAACCCCAGCCTCTTCTGCTGGCGTATTTTGTGCATGAATCGATCTAACTTTCACCTTCACAAGCTTGGGTGTTAACAAAAGCGTGTCACCCACTTTTATCTGCCCTGCAGTTACAGCCCCAGTAATAGCAACACCAACACCCTTAACTACAAAGACTCGGTCAATAGCCAATCTAAAGTAGGCAGGCTGATCAATCTGCTCTTGATCAACTTTGGCAAATAATGTCTGCTTTAGAGATTCAATTCCCTGATTGGATCTGGTTGAAACGGAATAAACAGGCGCGCCTTTAAAACGGGTACCCGCTAAATAAGCCTGAATATCACCAGTAACTTCAATCACCCTGGCCTGATCAACCAAATCAATTTTGGTCAGAGCTACTGTTATTTCTGGAACACCAAGTAAATCAAGAATACGTAAATGCTCTCTGGTTTGAGGCATGATGCCATCATCGGCAGCCACCACTAATAAACCATGGTCAATGCCTGTCGCACCTGCTGCCATGGTATGAACAAACTTTTCATGCCCTGGTACATCAACAAAACCAATCGTCTGGCCATGACCGTTGGGCACATAGGCAAAACCCAAGTCAATGGTAATTCCGCGCGCCTTTTCTTCAGGCAAACGATCAGCATCAACGCCCGTTAAACATTTAACAAGCGAAGTTTTTCCATGGTCAATGTGACCAGCCGTACCAATGATCATGCTTTACCTGAAATACGACTAGCAGCACTTGTAAAAATATTTACAAATGTGGTTTCTTGATGGCCTTGCAAGCATCTCAAATCAAATAAGAGTGCTTTTTCTTGAAAACGACCAATCACAGGGGTATCAGAGGAACGTAATAACTTTTCCAAACGGGTGACATGTTTTTCACTTGCCTTATCGCCGCCCTCAACTGCAATAGCCATTGACGGTAAACGCTCAATAGGCAAAGAGCCAGAACCAATTTGCGAAAGCACTGGCAGTATTTTTACTTTTAAGTTGGTGCCAATCAGAGCTTTTTCAACTTCAGGCAATAACTTCTCAGCCTGGGATTTCATTTCATGCTCCTGTCTAGTCAACAGCTTTAACACTGTGAGCTTTTCAGGAAGTCTTTGCGGGTCACGATAGAGTTTTAATACAGCTTCTAAACCTGCCAGAGTAATTTTTCCAACACGCAAAACTCGCTTGAGCGGATTCTTTTTAATCTTTTGAATCAGATCTTTTCTGCCCACCAAAATACCTGCTTGCGGACCACCCAATAATTTGTCACCACTGAATGTCACCAAATCAGCACCAGCAGCAATGGCTTCTCTAGGCGTTGGCTCGGCGGGCAGACCATATTGGGTCATATCCACTAGAGTTCCTGATCCCAAATCCACCACAAACGGCAATTGATGATCATGCGCAATCTTCGCAATCTCTTCTTCAGGCACTGCGTTAGTAAACCCTTGCACCACATAGTTGCTCGTGTGGATCTTCATGAGCATAGATGTTTTAGGAGTAATCGACTCCACAAAATCTTTAGGATGGGTTCTATTCGTAGTGCCAACTTCTACTAATTTCGCACCAGCTCGCTTCATGATGTCTGGAATGCGGAATGAGCCTCCAATCTCAATCAACTCACCCCTTGAAACCACCACTTCTTTTTTATTGGAAAGCGCATGAAGTAACAAAAATACTGCTGCGGCATTATTGTTAACAACGGTAGCAGCTTCAGCACCCGTTAACTCACAGAGAATTTCTTCAACCAACTCATCACGATCACCACGCTTACCTTCGCCCAAATCATATTCCAGAGCACATGGCTCTGATGCTGCTTTAGCAATTGCATCAACCACCTCGGGAGGCATGATGGCTCTACCTAGATTGGTGTGTAAAACAGTACCAGTTAAATTGATGACTTGTTTTGTTTTTGGTTTGGCACGAGCCTCTAACCAATCCAGATTTTTTTTAAGTAATGAGGCTTCCGAGGGCAGAGTATTTAACTCACCATTCTGAATTTTTTCTCGCGTTACTTGAAGATTGTGTCTGATAGATTTAGTGACTTCTTCTCGTCCAAAGTTTGCAATTAATTCGCCATAGATTGACGACTGCAACAGTTTGTCAACAGAAGGTAAATCAGCTAAGAGCTGCGTCATGGGCGCACGCGCCACATTTGTTTTTTCCATAATGTAATTATGAGTCTTTTTCTACCGTTTCGCCACCCACCATAAAGAACATATTCCTACCAGTTCTCTGATAACCCTCATTAGATAGAGCCAAGTCGATTTGGATGCTGGCCAAATCATCGGCCATAACTTCCATCATAGGGTCTCTCGATTGATACATGATTTTGAGGTAGCCATGACAGTCATCACAGCACTCGCCTTGAACAAGACTCTCTTTAGTCTCACCTAGCATATTGACTTCTTTAGGCGTTTCGCAATTCGTGCAACGAGCACGTGAGGCATACCACTCTGAAGAACATAGTGAACATACTAGGTAGCGATGAGCATCCCGTGTACCAACACGCACAACACTAGCAATTGGATGCGAACCACACACAGGACACAAAGTGCTTTGCCCTTTGTAGGAAGATGCATAAGGGGCTAGTTGTGCAACTTTTTGCATCCAGATCATCTGCAAGATAGCGCCAATGAATGGCGCCCACTCAGGTTTAATCTTGCGCTCATCAGCTTGCAAGAACTGCTCCGCCATTTGACGCAACTCTGCGCCATTAGAGCCTTTAAATACCTCTAATATTTTTCTGGCAGGCTCAGGCAACTCTTG
>CAYFKY010000080.1:2889-4828 GCA_964343915.1 uncultured Polynucleobacter sp.
TCAGCAATCACATCACCAATTTGCTTTAACCATTGACGGTCATTTTTATGCAAGATGTTGTGATGCCAGAACTTGAAGTAGAGGATGACAAATAGCACGAACATCGCAACACCAATGAATGGGTGCAAGATACGTGATAGTTGACCACCCCCTAATACGTTACTCAAGAAGAATAGCGATGGGTGAAAGAAAGCCAGCCCTGAGACAGCAGCCAAAACAAACAACAAGGCCACTAACCAGTGATTGAAGCGATCTGAACCACTATAGCGAACAATTTTTGACATGCTAATCTCCTTATGCCTTGATGTCGTCATGATCTTCTTCGACAACTTTTGGCCCTTTAACAGCGTAGTGAACTACACCAGTTAGAACCGCAGCCGCCATAGCGATCAATGCGATAGGTTTCATAACGCCCTTCCACACTCCAACTGTTGGAGAAATAGAAGGATTAGCAGGCAAACCGTTGTACTGCTCTGGTTTATCACCGTGCGGTAATACGTACATCACGTGCGTACCACCAACACCTTGTGGGTTATACAGAGCAGCCTTTTGGTATCCACGTTGGTTCAAATCTTTGATGCGCTCTTCTGCAGCTTTGATTTGATCGTCTTTTGGTCCAAAAGTTAACGCCTTAGTAGGACATGTCGATACACACGCCGGTGACTTACCTTGTGATACACGGTCAGAACACAACGTGCATTTTGTTGCTTTATTGGTTGTACTAGAGATGCGAGGAATATTAAACGGACAGCCTTGTACGCAATATCCACAACCAATGCAGTTGTCACTATTGAAATCAATAATGCCATTGCTTAGTTTGACAATTGCGCCAGGACTTGGACACGCCTTCATACAACCTGGCTCTTCGCAGTGCATGCAGCCATCCTTACGGATGAGCCAATCAATGCCGCCCTGCTCGTTCTCAAGTTCATTAAAGCGCATCACTGTCCAAGCGCCGGCACCTAAATCACGAGGGTTGTCATAAACACCCTCGTTGTTGCCGATTCCTGGACGTGTCTCATTCCATTCCATACAGGCCACTTGGCAAGCCTTACAACCGATACATTTTGAAATATCGATGAGTTTTGCCACGTGAACTGCATTAGCCGCATCTGCGGGTGGAGTCATAGTCGTTGCTGAGCGAGCTACGACGTGAAGTGCTTGTGCCATGTCGTCCTCCTTATGCTTTCTCAATGTTGACTAAGAACGCCTTAAACTCAGGGGTCTGAGAGTTAGCGTCACCTACAGATGGTGTTAGCGTGTTTGCTAACTGGCTTGGTTTAGCCACACCTTTAAAGCCATAGTGAATTGGAATACCCACGTGGTAAACAGTCTTACCATCAACAGTTAATCCCTTCATACGCTTAGTCACGACAGCTTTCGCTTTGACGAAACCACGCGCAGATGTCACCTTGACCTTATCACCATTCTTAATACCTTTTTCTTTGGCAAGACCCTCACTGATCTCAACAATTGACTCTGGCTGAACAATGGCATTCAACTCAGCGTGTTTTGTCCAGTAGTGGAAGTGCTCAACCAAACGATAGGTAGTCGCAACATACGGATAGTCCTTAGAGGTACCAAACTGAGCCATATCGTTTTTGTAAACGCGTGCTGCAGGGTTTGATTTAACTTTAGGATTCTTCGGATGCATTGGGTTAGCAGCCAATGGAGACTCAAATGGCTCATAGTGTTCAGGGAATGGGCCTTCAGCCATACCTGGTGCAAACAAACGAGCCACACCTTCTTGAGTCATGATGAATGGCATCACATTCTCTTCAGGTTTAGCGTTTGGTCGCATATCAGGAATGTCATTGCCACCCCACTTATCACCCAACCACTTAAGAACTGCACGCTTCTCATCCCATGGTTTACCGTTCATATCGGCAGAAGCACGGTTGTAAAGAATGCGGCGGTTAGCAGGCCATGCAAAGCCCCA
>CAYFKY010000081.1:0-4759 GCA_964343915.1 uncultured Polynucleobacter sp.
GAGTGCTTATTTTGATAACGCTTCTTAAGGTCGTTAATTTGAGATCTTAAGGTTTCGGCATTTTTTTTGGCAATGGTCTCTGTGCCTAATAATTTGCCAATTGTTTCAATATCGTTAGCAATATCAGTTAGCTTTTTGGGTTCGACTGATACAACGGAAATAGATGTAAAAGTCTTTTTGATGGATTCAATTTGGGTCTCAGGTGTGCCGCCACGCCAGTAAATAATTAAATCTGGGCGCAGTTGCTTCATCTTTTCTAAATCGATGGAACGTGCATCGCTGGTAATCGGTAATTGCTTCACTAAATCTGGGAAGTTGCTATAGGCACTCACACTAATGAGACGATTGGCTCCACCAGCGGATTCCACCACTTCGCTTAAATGCGGTGCTACGGTGATGATGCGTTGAGGGTAAGAGGGTGCGGGCTTGTTTTGCGCAAAGCTGATTGAACTGGCAAAGGTAACAACGCCGGTAAAAATTCCTAGCAGTAACAATTTAGCGTTCAATGCTGTCAAATAGCGTTGAAGGCTCATGAGGATCAGATCTCTAGGTTATCGATTAGACGAGTTTTGCCTAATTTGGCTGCTGCCAATACAACGAGTTGTTCGTTGGCTGAAAGCTCAGCATCATTCGCACTCAAAAGATCACTGCGTTTACGCACGGAAATGTAATCGGGCAGCCAGCCTCTTGCACTTAACTTTGCACAAGCATCTTGCTCAATCTTTGTAATATCCGTAGCAGTTAATTTGCCTTGTAAAACTTTTTCCTGGATCTCTTTTAGAGTTTGGATCAATTGAACAGCTTCAGCACGCTCTTCTGTTGAGAGGTAACCATTTCTGGAAGATAGAGCTAGACCATCTTCAGCGCGCACAGTTTCTGCGGGAACGATATCTACCGGCAAGGCCAATTGACGACACATTTGGCGAATCACCATCAGTTGTTGGTAATCTTTTTTACCAAATACGGCGACCTTGGGTTGCACACAAGAAAATAATTTCAGAACAACCGTGCATACACCTTGGAAAAAACCTGGGCGGAATTCACCTTCAAGAATCTTGCCTAAGTTTTGTGGTGGTTCTACGCGATACTCTTGTGGCTCTGGATATAGATCTTTTTCGGTCGGCGCAAATAAAACATACACGCCTTCTTTTTCTAGTTTCTCAACGTCTGCTTCAAAAGTGCGTGGATATTTATCAAAATCCTCATTCGGACCAAATTGCAAACGATTCACAAAAATACTAGCAATCACAGGATCGCCATGTTGGCGAGCTAAGCGCATCAAAGACAAGTGACCTTCGTGCAAATTACCCATGGTTGGCACAAATACAGCACGGTTTTGGCCGCGCAGTTGATCACGCAAGTCTTGAATATTGCTAATAATCTTCATGGATTATTCTTTTTCTAAGAGTAATGAGCTAGATTAGTTTGGTGAGTAGGCAAGACGCACATAAATAGGTGCGTATGGCTCAGCTTGAGTAATTTCAATCAAAGACTCTCTAGAGAGCTCAAGCATCGCAATAAAGTTCACGACCACCATTGGAGCGCCTTTGCCTGTGGCAATGGCTTCTTCAAATAAATCTGTGAATTCAATAAAACGTTCACCTTGCAAGCGACGCAAGATACGTGTCATGAAGTCACGCACAGATAATTGCTCGCGGGTGATTGTGTGGTGTTGGTTGAGCTTGGCGCGATATAAAACATCTCTCCAAGCTGCTTGGATATCGTTTGGATTAATGTCTGGCCAAGTAACAGCCACAGTCGTATCAACATGACCATTGGCTTTGTAGAAGTCACGACCCAATACAGGCATCTTGTCGAGTTCTTGAGCAGCTAGTTTCATGCGCTCGTATTCAAGCAAGCGACGGACCAATTCTGCGCGAGGGTCTTCAACTTCCTCATCGCTGTCAGCCTTCTTCATTGGTAGGAGCATGCGTGATTTAATTTCAATCAGCATGGCAGCCATCAATAAATACTCGGCAGCAAGTTCTAGGTTGGTCTGACGAATTTGTTCGATGTAACCAAGATATTGTTTGGTCACTTCCGCCATCGGAATATCCAAAACATTGAAGTTTTGTTTACGGATGAGGTAGAGCAATAGGTCTAGAGGGCCTTCAAAAGCCTCTAAAAAAACCTCTAGCGCATCTGGTGGAATGTACAGGTCTGTTGGGAGCTGAAACAACGGCTCGCCATATAACCTGGCAAACGACTCAGACATGCCATCCGTGACTTCCGGAACAGCGGTTAGCAAATCACTCATTGATAAACGTAAGCTTTTTGCTTAACGCGAGCCATTTGGTTGCGTTTTTGGTCATCTGGGCTCGTTGGGGCTTTGTCCCATAAAAGGGCGCGGCCTTCCTGCTGAGCCTGTTCTAGCTGAGGCTTTGCAGCCTTCAACTCTTCCAAAAAGAGGGTGATATTTGATTTGTAATGTGCCATAGTGGGTCAATTGTAGCGACTTAAGTAGCCTAGCTTCCTACATTTAGCTTACAAGCGTCTGCCGCTACTTTTTTAGCCTGTAAAAAGGCGCTTGAGAGGTCGGTAAGGCAGTTCTCCTCGCCAATCTCATCAATGAAGCCACTGCGCGCCATGAGTGATGCAGGTTGAGCATTCGCAGCACACACAATCAGGGTGCTACCAAGCTTTTTGAGCGATTTATTGAGTGCTTTGAGCGCATCGATACCGCTTGTATCAATGTTGATCAGTTGATGCATCTCCAGAATCATGACTTTAGGTATTTTTTGATCGGGGCGAGTCGGATCAATCAGATCTTCAATCTTATCAATCGCGCCGAAAAATAAAGATCCGTAAATGCCATAAGCCGCGACACTGTCTTTTAAGTCAAATTCATCTTGAAGGGCTAAATCATCATCACTATGAAAATCTTCAGGCAGCTCTAGTTTCTCGATTTGAGTCAGTGATGAAATTCTGTAAATAAAGAAAATGCACGCTAATACAAGACCTACTTGAACGGCTACTGTTAAGTCAAAAATAATGGTTAGGAAAAAAGTTCCCAACAAAATAAATTTATAGGTGATGTTGAATTGCTTTAAACGTTTGAACTCAGCAACGTCAAACATATTCCAGGATATGTATAGCAAGATGCCTGCTAAGCAAGCCATTGGAATGTGGCTGGCGAATGGTGCAGCAATCAACATGATCAGCAAAATCACCACCGCATGAATCATGCCCGATACAGGTGTTTTGGCGCCTGCTTTTGCATTGGTGGCAGTTCTGGCAATTGTTCCAGTAACAGGCAAGCCACCAAAGAATGGCACAACAATATTGGCAATCCCTTGACCAATCAGTTCTTGGTTGGGGTTGTGCTTATCGTCACTCAAGTTGTCTGCAACGCGAGCACACAGTAAAGATTCAATAGCGCCTAATAAAGCAATGGTGAGTGTTGGTGCAAACAATTGTTTGGCGGTTTCCCAATCAAGTGCTGGAACTTGGGGTGTTGGAATGCTATTGGGTATTTCACCAAAGCGACTACCAATTGTTTCAATCGGTAAATCTAAAAAGTCAGCAACAATCGTGACAACAATCAAGGCGATGATGATGCCTGGTACTAAGGTGATTGGTTTCCAAAGGCGGCCCAATATGGAGGTAATTCTGGGCCACAGAATAATTAATGCCAAGGTGCCCAAACAGGTGAGGCTGGCAGACAAGCTGGCTGTGTCTGCATACCTAACAAATGCATAAATTTGTGAGAAAAAGTCAGATGGCAATTTATCAATTTGTAAACCGAACGCATCTCTGATTTGAGATAAGCCAATTAAAACTGCGATACCACTGGTGAAGCCAATGATGATGGCAACAGGAATGAAGCGAATCAGGTTGCCCACCTTGAATAAGCCCATGGTGACCAGCAACATCCCAGCTAAAAATGTTGAAAGTATTAGGTTGGCAACGCCATATCTTTCAACAATTGCGTAGACGATCACTACAAAGGCGCCGGCAGGGCCACCAATTTGTACTTTGCTGCCACCTAATGCAGAAATTAAAAAACCACCAATCACAGCAGAAATGAGACCTGCTTCTGGTTTGAGTCCTGATGCAATTGCAAACGCAATAGCTAGGGGTAGGGCAATCACACCAACGGTGATGCCGCTACTGAGATCTTTGATAAAAGTGTGGCTGTCATAGCCCTTGATGGCGTCAACGATTTTTGGTCGAAAACGCATCAAGTTGATCATTGTTGATTAGCCGCGATGAGTTGATCAATCATGGCTGGATCAATCCGAGTCATTAAATGCTGATAGGGATTGATAGCCTGTTTAGAACTAAGGGAGGTCTCAATGTCATCCCAAGTCATTGGAGCGATATTGAAAAACTTCTCAACGCCAGCGGCTACCTGAGGCACCACGGGTTTTAGATACAAGCTCAATCTTCTAAATGCTTCTAATGTGATGGAACAAATGGTTTGCAATTCTTGTTCTTTGCTTGGGTCTTTGGCGATTTCCCAAGGTTTATTGCTATCGACAAAGCCATTCACTGCATCGGCTAATTCCATCACGCGACGCAAAGCTTTCGCGAATTCACGAGTCTCATACAAGTCTGCGATTTCGTCTTTGGCATCCGCTAATTGTTTGAGTAGTGGGTGGCTCATCGCTGCATCATCCACGATGCCGCCAAAGCGCTTCACTAAGAAGCCAGCGCTGCGGCTGGCAATGTTGATGTATTTACCTAATAAATCACTATTCACGCGTGCTGTGAAGTCTTGTAGATTTAAATCTAGGTCTTCCATGCTCGCATTTAATTT
>CAYFKY010000082.1:0-4731 GCA_964343915.1 uncultured Polynucleobacter sp.
TGATCTTGAAAATACACTTCAACAACACCAAGGGAAAATTGCTGCATTAATACTTGAACCATTAGTTCAATGCGCCACCGGTATGGCGATGTACGATGCGAGCTATTTAATTGGTGCACGTCAACTTTGTGATCAATATGAAGTTCATTTAATTGCAGACGAAATTGCCGTAGGGTGTGGTCGAACTGGAACATTTTTCGCTGTAGAACAAGCCAATATTTGGCCGGATTTCATGGCATTATCTAAAGGTATCAGCGGTGGCTATTTGCCACTATCTTTGGTCATGACCACCGATAGAATTTACCAATCTTTTTATCACGATGACATTACTCGAGGCTTTTTGCACTCTCACTCATACACTGGCAATCCACTTGCTTGTAGAGCAGCTTTAGCCACTCTTGATATTTTTGAGAACGAACAAGTTCTCAAAAAGAATGAAGTACTGGCGCAAAAAATTTCTACTTCTTTTGACTGGGCCAAAAACGACAGTCGCATCGAGCATGTTCGTCAAAAAGGCATGATTTTCGCGTTTGATATAAAAGCTTCTCATGCCAAGAATGGCTTCGCCAAAGCATTTTTTAAAGATGCTCTGTCACACGAAATATTAGTTAGACCAATTGGCTCAACCATCTACATCATGCCTCCTTACATACTCAGTGATGATGAGTTAAATATTTTGTCCAAAGGCATTCAAGTAACACTTGAGCAAGTCTTAACAAATCATGCTTGATGGCTCAAAGCACCTAAAATAGAGCCATGAGTAACCGCTACATTCAACACTACGAATCTCTACTAAATAATTTAGAGAATCAGTCACTACGTAGAAAATTAAAAATTAGCGATAGCCCTAGTGCGCCAGTGATGAAAATCAATGGTCAAGATATGCTGACCTTTTGTAGCAACGACTATCTTGGCTTGGCTAATCACCCTGAGATTACTGCTGCCATGATTGAGGGAGCAAACCTCTATGGAGGCGGTAGTGGCGCATCGCACATGATCAGTGGCCACTCTTTTGCACATGATCAACTCGAGCGCGCGCTTGCAGCCACCCAAGCTAAACATATTCCTCATGTCAAAGGTTTATTTTTTAGCACCGGCTACATGGCTAACATGGCAGCAATCACAGGGATCTCTGCTGGACTTGGCAACAATCAAGTAATGAGCATTTTTTCTGAAGAGCTTAATCATGCATCTTTGATTGATGGTGTACGTCTTGCAAACAAACAAAATAATGCGAAGGTTCATGTATATCCGCATCAAGATTTAGTAGCTCTTGAGAAATTACTCAGAGAAGACAGCAATCACTTTAAATTAATTGTCACCGATGGCGTTTTCAGCATGGATGGCAACATTGCCTCAGTTAATCAGTTACTAGCCCTTGCTGAAAAATATGATGCGCTTCTCATGATTGATGATGCGCATGGATTTGGTGTTCTGGGAGATGACGGTTATGGCATTTTGAGCTTATTCAAGATTGATGCTCATCATGCTCTAGCGGGCAGAATTATTTACGTTGGAACCTTGGGTAAAGCGGCCGGATTAAGTGGGGCATTTATCGCCGCACATGAACACTTAACAGAGTGGATCATGCAAAAAGGACGTGCCTACATCTATACAACAGCAAGCCCCCCAGCCATTGCACACGGCTTACTAAAAAGCCTTGAGTTAATTAACCAAGTCGAACACCGAAATGCTTTACATCAAAATATTGCGTATTGGCGCCAGCATTTAAAGTTAAATAAATGGCAATTAATTGAATCATCAACTGCTATCCAACCAATTGTGATTGGTTCGAATGAAGATGCACTTTTAGTTGCAGAAGCGCTGTATAAAAAGAATATTTGGGTACCTGCCATTAGACCTCCAACTGTACCAGCAGGAACCGCTCGCCTTCGCATCACCTTATCGGCATCACATACAACAGACCAAATTGATCAGTTGATTAACGCTATTAGCGAGGTAGAAGATGCCTTCTAAACTTGGGTTTTTTATCACCGGTACAGACACAGAAGTTGGCAAAACTTTGGTTTCTGGTGCATTGATTTTGAAACTACAAGAACAATTTAATCGTGTTGGAGCATATAAGCCAGTGGTGGCAGGTCTTCAGTCAATCAATGGTCAACTTCAAAACGAAGATTTGATGACCCTATCCATGGCGTCCAACTACTTAAG
This sequence comes from uncultured Polynucleobacter sp., assembly GCA_964343915.1. Lineage (GTDB taxonomy): Bacteria > Pseudomonadota > Gammaproteobacteria > Burkholderiales > Burkholderiaceae > Polynucleobacter. Next base: position 2,173 of record CAYFKY010000082.1, read on the forward strand.
CGATATTGGTGCTGTCAGTCAGGAAATATGCCCTTACCAACTGGCAACACCTGCCGCACCACATCTTGTTGCCACAATCGAAAATCTTCACCTCAGCTATCAAGTGATGCTTGATGGCTACCAACAAATGGCTAATAAGACCGATGCAATGATTGTTGAAGGCGTTGGCGGCTTTAAAGTACCTTTCCATGATGGCAAAGATAGCGCTCAATTTGCAAAAGATATTGGGTTGCCAGTCATTCTAGTGATTGGGATGAAATTGGGTTGCATCAATCATGCCCTACTCACTGTTGAGGCGATTCAACAAAGAGGGTTGCAATTAGCTGGTTGGGTTGCAAACTGCTCAAGCGACATGCAACTTCTCAATGAAAATATTGCCACTTTAAAAACACTGATTCAAGCGCCACTATTGGGCATCATTCCAAAGCTTGATCAAGCAGAAATTAAAACTCCATATAGCAAAGAAGCTTTAATGAAAGCTGCTAGCTTTATTGAATTACCTAACGATTCCTCAACTCTCGCCTAAGCGTTTTTCCAACTGTATTTTTAGGAAGTTCGTTAATAAACTCAATATATTTAGGACGCTTGTAATTGGTGAGTTGCTCTTTGCAATGCTCTCTCACTTGACTCTCCGTTAAGTTGGCATCACCCTTAACGATGTAAACCTTTACAACTTCACCAGAATGCTCATCTGGGACACCCACTACTGCACATTCAAAAACACCTGGCAGCATCGCTACAACTTCCTCAACTTCATTGGGATAAACATTAAACCCAGAAACAATCACAACGTCTTTTTTGCGATCGATGATTTTCACGTAACCACCAAGATCCATAACGCCAATATCTCCGGTTTTTAAGAAACCATCACTGGCCATCACTTTATTTGTTTCTTCTGGGCTACCCCAATAACCTGCCATCACCTGAGGTCCACGGATACATATTTCACCCGGGGTCCCTGATGGCATTTGGTTGCCCTCATCATCCCGAATTGATACATCAGTGCCAGGCAAAGGCAAACCAATATGTCCTGTAAAACCAGTAATTAGAGGAGTATTACAACAAGATACTGGCGATGTTTCAGATAGACCATACCCCTCAGCAATCGATGTACCAGTTAATGCCAACCAGCGATCTGCCACCACCCTTTGGACTGCTACCCCACCACCTATTGCCACCAATAAGCTTTGGAAGTTAATTGTTTTAAATTGAGGGTGATTCATCAGTGCGTTAAACAAAGTATTAACAGCTGGGAAAATATGGAATGTTTTTAAACCAGATAACAACTTGATAAATCCTGGAATATCTCTTGGATTTGTCACCAAGATATTTAGACCACCAGCTCTAATGCCAAACAGGCAACAGGCTGTTAAGGCAAATATGTGATACATCGGTAGAGCACAAATAAAGATCAGTTGATCAATTTGTTTACCTCTTAGACCAGGCTCAAGCCACAACTCAATTTGCATCACATTGGCCAAAATATTTCGATGTAGCAATGTGGCGCCCTTTGATACTCCAGTGGTGCCGCCGGTGTACTGCAAAAAGGCAATATCATCATGACCTATCTGAGGCTTCACATAAGTGCCCTGTCTACCTATCCCCAATGCGTCCTTAAAACCAATATGGTTTGGCAAATGCCAGTTCGGCACTAATTTTTTAATTTTTCTAACGACGAAATTAACAAGGATTCCTTTAAGCCCCATTAATTCGCCCATACTGGTTACAACTACATTGTTAATACGGACCTGATCTTGAATCTTTTCAAATACATGAGCAAAGTTTTCCAAAATCACTAAGGTATCTGCCCCACTGTCTTTCAACTGATGCAAAAGTTCTCTAGGGGTATAAAGTGGATTAACACTCACCACCACCATGCCTGCTCGTAACGCACCTGTTATTGCAATTGGATATTGCAAAACATTAGGCATCATGATTGCAACACGGGAACCCTTTTTCAAACCTAAAGATTGCAAATAAGCGGCAAATTGGAGTGATAAAGTATTTAACTCTTGATAGGTAAGATCTTTACCCATGCAGCTAAAAGCCACTCTATTGGCATATAGGTCAAAGGAATCTTCAAACATATGGCTCAAAGACTCATACTGAGAGTAATCAACCTGATGGGGGACTCCCTCAGGATAACTATCTAGCCACGGTTTATCTTGACTCATACAGTAGACTAAGTGATCTAATTAAATGCACACATGCTCAATACTGCACTAAAGTAAAGGGATTACCAAATTGTCTGTCAATATCTTTTATAAGAGATATGATTTAGCATTAGGCATTAAAGATTATTCCCATGAAACTTCTACCAGAAATTCTTGAGTCAGCCGCAACCATCAAGGCTATTAGGAGAGATATCCATGCTCATCCAGAATTGTGCTTTCAAGAAAATCGCACAGCAGAAGTCATTGCCAAACAATTAGAAGCCTGGGGCATCAAAACACATCGAGGCCTCGGCAAAACAGGTGTTGTTGGCACAATTCAAGGGTCTTTAGGCACAGGGAAGTCTATTGGCTTACGCGCTGATATGGATGCCCTACCGCTTCAAGA
>CAYFKY010000083.1:0-4731 GCA_964343915.1 uncultured Polynucleobacter sp.
TTTTTGGCAAACCTGATTACAAAGCCATCATCGACAAAATGCGCGAGGAACTAGGAAAAGCCTAATGCAGCGCAAAGACTTTGATGCCTTGGCAAAACAAGGCTATAACCGTGTTGCTCTAGTTTCTGAAGCTTTAGCTGATTTAGAGACTCCCTTATCTCTTTATTTAAAGCTAACCCAAGCGCATGGATCGACCAATACTTTCTTACTTGAATCAGTCGTTGGTGGCGAGCGCTTTGGTCGATATTCGATTATTGGCTTACACGCCAAGACTTTGATTAAGGTGTCTGGCGGACCCAACAACACACTCACACAAGTGATCACAGATGGTCAGGTCGTTGAAACAGATCATGGCAATCCACTGGATTTCATTGCCAACTATCATGCACGTTTCAAGGTTGCGCTTCAACCAGGCTTACCTAGGTTTTGTGGTGGTTTAGCAGGCTACTTTGGTTACGACACGATTCGTTATATCGAGCCCCGTTTGGCAAAACATCATTTGCCTGATGAAATCAATACACCTGATATTCAATTGATGCTAACCGAAGAGTTGGCTGTGATTGATAACTTGGCTGGCAAACTTTATTTAATTGTTTACGCCAACCCAGAAGAACCAGGGTCTTATGAGATTGCACAATCAAGACTTAAAGAGCTTCATGCCAGCCTTGATACGTCTATTAAAAAACCAAGCACAAGCGCCACCCAAAAAACAGAAGCAATTCGTAAGTTCGCTAAAGCAGACTTTATGGATGCCGTTAAACGCACCAAAGAATATATTTTGGCGGGTGACTGCATGCAGGTTGTGATTGGCCAACGTATTAGCCAGCCTTACACAGAATCTCCTTTGTCGCTCTACCGAGCCCTGCGCTCACTCAATCCATCGCCATACATGTATTTGTATGACTTTGGTGATCATCAAGTGGTTGGTTCATCTCCAGAAATTTTGGTACGCCAAGAGCAACGTCAAGTTGATGGAAAAGAAAAACGCTTTGTGATTGTTCGTCCAATTGCTGGCACAAGACCTCGTGGCACAAGCCCAGAACATGATGCTCAATTAGCCAAAGAACTACTGGCAGATCCAAAAGAGATTGCTGAGCATGTGATGTTGATTGATTTAGCACGCAATGACGTTGGAAGAATTGCTAAAAATGGTAGCGTTAAAGTCACCGACAGAATGGTGATTGAGAAATACTCTCACGTACAACATATTGTGAGTTCTGTTGAAGGTGAGTTACTTGATAACGCTAGCAATATGGATGTATTAAAAGCCACCTTCCCTGCAGGCACGCTGTCAGGTGCACCTAAAATTCGTGCAATGGAAATCATTGATGAAATGGAAATTGTGAAACGTGGTGTTTATGGTGGTGCTGCAGGATATCTATCTTTCTCGGGTGACATGGATGTGGCCATCGTGATTCGTACAGGCATTATTAAAGACGGCATGGTTCATGCTCAGGCAGGCGCAGGCGTTGTGGCTGACTCTGATCCAGAATCAGAATGGAAAGAAACAGAAGCCAAAGCTCGCGCCGTATTGCGCGCAGCCGAGATGGTTCAAGGAGGTCTAGATGCTAGTCATGATTGATAACTACGACTCCTTTACATATAACTTGGTTCAATATTTTGGTGAGCTAGGTGCTGATGTACGAGTATTTCGCAATGATGAAATCACCATTGCAGAAATCGAAGCCATGAAACCTGATCACATCTGTGTTTCACCAGGTCCTTGTAGCCCCAAAGAGGCGGGCATATCTGTTGCTGCGTTACAGCACTTTGCAGGCAAAGTGCCGCTTTTAGGTGTTTGTTTAGGTCATCAAGCCATCGGCGAAGCTTTTGGCGGCAAGGTGATTCGTGCCAAGAAAGTGATGCATGGCAAAACAGATACAGTGCACACTACTCAGCAAGGCGTGTTCAAAGATTTACCAAAAGACTTTACAGTCACGCGCTATCACTCATTAGCCATTGAAAAAGAAAGTCTGCCAGCAGATTTAGAAATAACTGCTTGGACTGATGATGGTGAGATCATGGGTGTACGACATAAGAAATTTGCAGTTGAAGGGGTTCAGTTCCACCCAGAATCAATCCTGTCTGAATACGGGCATGAATTACTTCATAATTTCTTAAAAACAACTAAAGCAACACTGGCTTAACTTAACTCCATTTAAAACATTATGGCCATTACCCCTCAAGAAGCTTTGCAATGCTTAATTGAGCATAAAGAAATTCAACATGACGACATGATGCAAATCATGCGCTCAATCATGTCTGGGGAACTATCCCCCATGCTAACAGCAGCTATCTTGACTGGTTTACGCACCAAAAAAGAAACTATTGGTGAAATCACAGCAGCTGCGATGGTGATGCGTGAGTTTGCAACCAAAGTTCAAGTAGCTGATAACAGTCACTTTGTCGATATCGTTGGTACGGGCGGTGATGGTGCTCACACATTTAACATTTCAACCACAGCCATGTTTGTGGCTGCTGGTGCTGGCGCCAAAGTGGCTAAGCATGGAAACCGCAGTGTGAGTAGCAAGTCTGGTGCTGCTGATGTTTTAGAAGCTCTAGGCGTTCAAATCACCTTGCAAGCACCGCAAGTAGCCAAATCGCTTGATACCTGCGGCATTGGCTTTATGTTTGCCCCTAATCATCATCCAGCCATGAAGAACGTTGCCCCAGTTCGTAAAGAAATGGGTGTTCGTACAATTTTTAATATCCTAGGGCCACTCACTAACCCTGCTAATGCATCTCATATGCTCATGGGAGTTTTCCATCCTGATTTAGTAGGCTTGCAAATTAGAGCGCTACAAAAATTAGGCATGAAACATGCCTTGGTGGTTTACGGCAAAGATGGTCTAGATGAGATGTCTCTAGAAGCCCCAACGATGGTTGGCGAGCTCAAAGATGGCCAGGTAAAAGAGTATGAAGTAAAGCCTGAAGATTTTGGTTTCAAAGTAACAAAAACAGAAACATTCAAAGTGGCGGATGCCAATCAATCGAAATCGATTCTTTTAGGTGTTCTCAACAACGAGCCAGGCTCTGCACAAGACATTGTTTGTTTTAATGCCGGTGCAGCACTGTATGCAGCAGACATTGCCAAAGATATCCAACATGGCATTGAGCTAGCAAGAACCTCAATAGCATCTGGCAAAGCCAAAGCCAAGTTAGATGAATTCATCCAAACAACCCAACAATTAGGTTCTACAGCTGGGTAAGTTAGTTATTAATTATTAGAAATTTCATGAGCGACATTCTTAAACGTATTTTGGCAACAAAGTTTGATGAGGTAGCAAAAGCTTCCTCTCAAGTAGCAATGCATATCCTGCGCTCTGATGCAGAAGCCAGCTTGCAAGAAAGCTCTCTAAAACCAAGAGGCTTTGCCGCAAATATCGAAAAGAAAATTGCTGCTGGTAATGCTGGTGTGATCACTGAGATTAAAAAAGCCAGCCCTAGTAAAGGCGTGTTTCGTGAAGACTTCAACCCGGCTGAAATCGCTAAATCTTATGAAAAAAATGGCGCTGCCTGTTTATCAGTTCTTACAGATAAAGATTACTTTCAAGGTTCAGCCAGATATCTAAGAGAAGCTCGCCAGGCTTGCACCATTCCAGTATTACGCAAAGATTTTTTAGTAGACCCCTATCAAGTTTATGAAGCTCGTGCGATGGGGGCTGATGCGATTCTTTTAATTGCAGCGGCATTGGATGATGCCCAAATGAAAGATTTTGAGAGCATCGCTCACGAATTAAACATGGATGTCCTAGTAGAGGTGCATGATGCTCATGAACTAGAGCGCGCTCTAAAACTAAATACCCCATTGCTAGGCATCAACAATCGCAACCTTCGCACTTTTGAAGTTAGCCTAGATACAACGCTATCGCTACTAAAAGATATCCCTAAAGAAAAGCGTGTTGTTACTGAAAGTGGCATTCTGACTAAAGAGGATGTTGCCTTAATGCGTGCCGCTCAAGTACACGCATTTTTAGTGGGCGAGGCTTTTATGCGCCAGCCAGATCCTGGCGTCGCTTTAGCTGAATTATTTAACTAATCCAAGAATTAAGACCACTCAACTGGCGATAAGCCTTGAGTGAGTAAATAATCGTTCACTTTTTTAAAGTGGCCACAAGATTTTTCATCGCCTGGATAAATAAACGGTTCAGCAGTTTTGTAAACGCTCAATCCTGATGGATGTGAAGCAGTCAAAATTGTTTGACGTAGACCGCTCTCCTGTTCAGCCAACTCAATCAATGCTTTTTTCTTTTGAGCATGAGCACCCCATAACAACCAAACAACCGATTGCTTCTTAGCCAAGTTATAAAGCAAAGCATCCGTTAAATCCTGCCAACCCAACTGGGCATGAGATGCAGCCAAATCTAACTGAACGGTTAGGGTCGCATTGAGTAGTAAGACGCCTTGTTTTGCCCACCCACTCAAATCACCATGTAATAGAGGTTGATAACCATCCAACGCCAATGCTTTACTGATGTTTCTTAATGAACTTGGGAAAGCTCTCCAGCCAGGCTTAATTTCTTTAGGTATTGAAAAAGCCAAACCTTGAGCCAAGCCCGGCGTTTGATAGGGATCTTGCCCTAAGATCACCACTTTGACTTGATCAACTGGGGTTTCTTTTAAAGCTCTAAAAATGTTTTCTGGGGCAGGCGCAATTTGCTCACCCAAATCAGCGTACGCCTGATTAATTTTCTTTTCTAGTTGATCAAAGCGATGAGCAATCAAATCTTC
>CAYFKY010000084.1:0-4553 GCA_964343915.1 uncultured Polynucleobacter sp.
GCGAGTTCTTAGATGTTTTTGCCGCCACACTTGATGAGATGCATCAGTGGATTGCGGAGGGCAAGATCACCGATGTGAAAACGATCATCTCTGTCTACCATCTTGAAAGACGATTAAGTCAAAAATAAGTTGGTTTTTTCTAAACAAATTAAAATAAGAGCTAATTTGTTAAATCTATTAAAAATATCAGTAAATTGCGTTTATGAAAGTCTATAACCTCGTTTGTCATTTAGATCACCACTTTGAGGGCTGGTTCGCCTCTGAAGCTGATGCTCTAGAACAACAAGAAAACGGTTTATTAACTTGCCCGATATGTGACAGTCACGAAGTGTCGCGCTTACCATCAGCACCTAGAATTGCTAAGCACTCAAGTAGAGATGTGGGCAATGTGAGCGCACCAGAAGAGAGTGCTAGTGTTGGTAATTCCATGGTTTTGACTGGGCAGGAGCAAGCTAATCTTCAAGCAAAGGTTCAGGCAACCGTGATGAAGGCGATGCGTGAGTTAATCAGTAAAACAGAAGACGTTGGTAGTGACTTTGCTGAAGAGGCTAGAAAAATTCATTACCGCGAAGCTCCTGAGAGAAGTATTCGTGGCCACGCTACTGCCGACGAAACCGCAGAGTTGCGTGAAGAGGGCATTGAAGTAGTTGCTCTACCAGTATTGCCAGCTCTCAAAGATACCCTACAGTAAATCCAAAGGTAGCCCAAAATCACAAAAACTAGTTCGCAGGCACAAGCTTCTGCTTGCGGCTGTAATCTTGTACCGGCACATCGCTAGGTTTAAGGCGTTTTTCGCAAGCCGGTTGCCCATCGAACACCCTCATTACCGAGCAATCATGCCCAGTGCTTTCTGAGGCGGCATGATCAGTCAAACTTTTGCCTGTGGTGGCTGCAGAACCAACGCTTGCGGCTGTGACGGGGTAAGCTGCCACCATGGCGCAGCCAGATAATTGCCCTAGGGCAACTACCATCATGCAAAAACTGAGAAAAAGCCTAAAAATACCCAATTAGCTAGAATCTTGTTAAAGTGGTAACCACAAGAATATAAAACAAGTAGGAGACAAAATGTCAGAAACAATTGGACACCATATCAATGGTGTGGTCACTCATTTTGGTGGGGCAACTGCCCCCGTTTTTGAACCAGCGACAGGCCAAGTTAGACGCCAAGTAGAGTTGGCAAGTGCTGATGGCGTTGCGAAAGCGGTGGCTGCTGCCAAAGCCGCTTTTCCAGCTTGGTCTACCACACCTGTGACGCGTCGTGCGAAGGTGATGTTTAATTTCAAGGCAATCATCGAAGAGCGTATCGATGAGATGGCAGAAATTATTACCAGAGAGCATGGCAAAACATTTGAAGATGCCAAAGGTGAAATTCAGCGTGGTTTAGAAGTGGTCGATTTTGCTTGCGGTATTCCGCAACTATTAAAGGGTGAGTACACCGAACAGATTGGTAAGGGTATGGACGCATGGACCATGCGCCAAGCTGTGGGTGTTTGTGCGGGTATCACACCATTTAACTTCCCGGCGATGGTGCCGATGTGGATGTATCCAGTCGCGATTGCCTGTGGCAATACATTTGTTCTAAAACCTTCTGAGCGTGATCCGTCCGCGACTTTATTGGCCGCTAAATGGTTGGAAGAGGCTGGTTTGCCTAAAGGTGTATTTAATGTGGTTCACGGCGATAAAACAGCAGTCGATGCCATCCTGGCTCATCCTGACGTGAAGGCTGTTAGCTTTGTGGGTTCTACTCCAATCGCTGCTTACATTTATGAAACCGCTGCCAAAAATGGCAAGCGTGTACAAGCTTTGGGTGGTGCTAAAAATCACATGGTGGTGATGCCTGATGCTGATCTAGACCAAGCTGTTGATGCCTTGATGGGTGCCGCTTATGGTTCTGCGGGTGAGCGTTGCATGGCTATCTCAGTAGCTGTGGCAGTGGGTAATGTTGCTGATGCCTTGATTGAAAAATTATCTACACGCATTAAAGCTCTCAAAATTGATAATGGTATGAAGCCAGGCGCTGAGATGGGGCCGCTCGTCACCAAAGTTCACCTGGACAAGGTGAAAGGTTATGTGGATGCTGGAGTGAAAGAGGGCGCCAAATTGGTGGTTGATGGACGCAATCTCAAAGTGCCAGGATGCGAGGAGGGTTTCTTCTTGGGTGGTTGTTTATTTGACAACGTTAAACCTGACATGACCATCTACAAAGAAGAAATCTTTGGACCTGTATTAAGCGTTATGCGCGTGGATGATGTGGCCACAGCTATCCAGTTAATCAATGACCATGAGTTCGGCAATGGCACAGCGATATTCACTAGAGACGGCAACACGGCGAGAGAGTTTGTGAGTCGTATCCAAGTGGGTATGGTGGGCGTGAATGTGCCAATCCCTGTGCCTATGGCTTTCCACTCATTTGGTGGCTGGAAACGTAGCTTATTTGGTGATCATCATGTGCATGGCCCAGAAGGTGTGCGTTTTTATACGCGCATGAAGGCGGTAACGCAACGTTGGCCTGAGACCATCACTCAAGGCCCAAGCTTTACGATGCCCGTGAATGGTTAAGTGATTAAAAAGGCTAATTATTTGATTTGGCTCAGTTTTTAGTCAATTTTCGTTATTTCATAAAACACGGGGGTTAAAATAACCCCCGTGAACTTTTTAGCATCTTCTACCTCTGTGAGCCCTAGTGCAGGTGAGCCATTATTTCAGCCTGAGTTGCTCAAGCGTTTTGACATCAATGGACCGCGTTACACCTCCTATCCGACTGCGGATAGATTCCATGGTGATTTCAGCCAACAGGATTACATCGAGGCGCTAAAGAGAACTGCCAAAACTGGCAAGCCAATTTCTTTGTATTACCACTTACCGTTTTGCCCAAACATTTGCTATTACTGTGGCTGTAACAAAATCATTACCAAAGATCATGGTCGTAGCGCTAAATACATCAAGTATCTGGCTAAAGAAATGAAAATGGTGACTGATGTCATGGGGTGTGCTGATAAAAAAATACCCGTGACCCAATTGCACTGGGGTGGTGGTACGCCGACATTTTTATCGCATGAAGAAATGCGTGAGCTCATGCATCACACTCGTGAGCATTTTGAGTTGCAAGAGGGTGGTGAGTACTCAATTGAGATTGACCCACGTCGAGTGAGCGAGGCGGATATCAGCTTGCTAGCTGAGTTGGGCTTTAACCGTATTAGCTTAGGTGTGCAAGACTTTAATTTAGAAGTGCAGCAAGCTGTGCATCGGGTGCAGAGTGTTGAAGAAACCAAAGCGGTGATTGATTGGGCTAGGAAGCACGGCTTTAATTCTGTGAGTGTGGATTTAATTTACGGTCTGCCTAAGCAAACACCAGAAACTTTTAAAGAAACTGTTGATGCAGTGATTGCCATGGACCCAGATCGTTTATCGGTTTATAGCTACGCGCATCTACCAACCATCTTTAAGCCACAACGTCGTATTGCTGAAGAGGATTTGCCAGTGGCGCAAGATAAGCTCAGCATATTGGCTAATACGATTGATCAATTGAATCAGGCTGGTTTTGTTTTTATTGGCATGGATCATTTTTCAAAGCCAGATAATGAATTAGCCATCGCGCAAAAAGAGGGTCGGTTACATCGTAATTTCCAGGGATACTCTACGCAGGCAGAGTGTGATCTTTTGGCGTTTGGTATTTCATCCATTGGTAAGGTGGACAATACTTACCCCCAAAACCTTAAAACTTTGGACGAGTACTATCACGCGATTGATCATCATCAATTGCCTACTATGCGCGGCCTAGAGTTGGATCAGGACGACATACTAAGACGCGAGTTGATTGGCGAATTAATGTGCCAGTTTGAGTTAGATACCGATGAATTTGCCAAAAATCATCAAATTGATTTTGATGCCTATTTTGCAAAAGAGTTACCTGAACTCAAAGAGCTGGAAGAGGCTGGTTTATTAGAGTGGCACGGTCGCAAAATTTATGTGCCGACCAAGGGGCGCCTATTGGTGAGGCGTGTGGCAATGGCATTTGATCGCCACTTGCGGGATGCAAAAACCCATGCCCGTTATTCAAAAGTCGTGTAATTATTCTTTCTTAAATAGAACTTATAATCTAGGCTCTACAAAAGGGGTTTGAGATATCTTATGCGCTATCCAAGTTTTAACATTCGCCTTGAATGGCTCATTCTCATTCTTGCCACTTATTTCTCTTTATTTCTAAATCAGTCTTTATGGACTGCATTGCTTAACACTCAGTCTGGTAGTGGGTTTGAAGTGTTCACATTCATGGCGGCTGTGGCAGTAGCTGTGACAGCACTTCAATTTGGTATTTTAAGTTTGTTGATCTATAGACCGATTGCGGTCAGCACAGCAATCATCATTTTATTAACGGGTGTTTCAGCAGACTTTTTTGCTAAAAAATATGGTGTGTTTTTTGACACATCCATGGTTCGAAACATCGTGAGCACCAATCATGCTGAAGCAAGAGAGTTATTCACGCCATCGTTGGCTTTGCACTTTTTAATTTATGGCTTGCCAGGTATTTTGTTGTTGGCATGTTTTAAGGT